>JAJZIF010000551.1 GCA_021810735.1 Acidobacteriota bacterium | reverse complement strand
ACTCCTGCTATCTGTGCTGCATAACGCTCGGTCAGAAGCTCAATGTCCACCAAAAAATAATAACCAACGCCCTGTTTGGTTCCGGCTACGCCGGGTTAGGAAAAACTACCTGGCTGCCGGCGGGGAGGACAAGGAAGCATGAGCGACGTCGATCGGCGGCGGTACCTTGTAATCCTGATACTGAATGGTCAGCGTGGCGCGACCTCCCAGTCGGATAGCGGAAACACTCTTGTTTTTCTGGGGCAGCCAGAACTCTCCCACCTTTTCATAGGTCTGGGCAATGGTGGTACTCGTGATCCAGAAAGAAGGATTTTTCGCCGGTTGCGCTTGAATGCGGCATACGGCGAAATCCCGATCGTTGATCCAGATTTTTCCGCGGTAGAGATATTTGTTGGGGTGTTTGGGCTCGACCGATACAACGTAGGAGCAACCGTCCGCCGCCGGCTCATACTCCAGGTCGCTAAAGCTGTAATTTTTCTGGTTCAGGTCGACGGCTTTTCTGGTTGCATCCTGCTGCGCATCCGATTCGCTCTTCACCAGCCGCTTCAGCACGCGGTCGACCAGCCATTTCGGACCGCTCTGAGAGGTAATCCTGAATTCCTTTGTGTTGGGCGCGTCGTAGTTCATGTCCACGACCATCGTGGCAAGCAAGTCGCCAGGAAACCCGCGGTACGTGACCGTGTAGGTGCGGCTTCCCTGATAGCTTGTCAGGTCCCTGGCGCGCGCCGCGTTCCTCGCCACCAGCGTGTCCACTACCTGCGCAAGGGTCATCGGAGGCACGGTCGATTTTACCGGAGCGGCTGCCGCGAACACTTTGCCGGACCCAAGGATATTCAGAATTAGAAATAGCGTCGCAAAGAAAGCATACCCGCGAAATCCGGCGATCTCATACGACCGTGTGTGCGCGTGCAGAATCATTCAGGCTCCGGTTATTGTCGTTCATGAGTGCCGCGGCCATGGGCACGGATAGTTGGGAACAATACGTTTGATAGATGTTCTGAAACGCACTGTCCCAGGAACTTGCCTTCGCATACTCGCGCGCGGCTTTTCTCATAGAAGACAGCAGATCCGGAGTTGTCATCAGGATGGCAACATAGGCTGCAAATTCCTCAAAGTTCCGGGCGACGTATCCTGTCTTTCCATGCTGGACCGTGTACTTTGGGCCGCCGGTTGCTGTCACGACAGCCGCAACCCCGGACGCAAGAGCTTCGAGAACGACCAGGCCAAAGGTCTCCGTCTCGGAGGGAAATGCCAGGACATCCATATTCGCATACGCACGTGACAACTCGTTGCCGGTAAGGACGCCGGCAAATTCCGCGCACTGCAAGTTTGCACGCAACCAGCTCTCCTCCGCGCCCTGGCCTACGATGAGAAGCCGGAAATCGCGATACTCTGTATGATGCAGCGCACGCTCCAGCCGCGACAGCCAGCGGACATTTTTTTCCGGCGTTAGACGACCTACATAGCCAATCGTGAACGGGCCGTTCTGGCGGTTGCGGAAATCCGGATCGAACCTGGCCGTATCGACCCCATGGCCCATCGGAAAGCAGGGTTTTCCGGTCGTCTGGATCAGTTCCTCCACGATTTCCGGGTTGGGCGCAAAGAGAAACCGGGGAATCTTATAGAAGCGCGTAGTTGCGAGCAGGCTGAATTTCTGCGCCGCGCGCGAGACGGGATTGGCCAGCTCGCTTGGCAAAAACGAGAGCGCTTTGGAGGCGCGCAAGCCCGCATATTGCGGAAGGTTGGTCTGCCAGAAAGCCGCCAGCGGAATTTTGAAATTGTGAGCGCACAGCGCGCCGAGAATGCCAACATCGCTGGGGCCGGTGATTTGAACCACGTCCGCCGCGAACTCGCGCAGCAGCGCAGCGACCTTTCGATAGTGTCGCAAGAAAAACAGGTCGAACTCGTGATGGCGGTCCAGTGGAAATTTCATCGGCCCGCGGCGAAGCTGCACGCGGATGACCGAGCCCTCGCGGATGACCTGGTCGCATGGACCGGCATGAACCATCATGAACGGGATTTCCCGTTGCCGAGCGTACGCCGCGAAGTTCCGGGCAACCACCGCGACCCCGTCCACTTCATGAAAGGCATCCGGGAAAAATGCGACCCGGAGGTGTCGCTCGCTCACGAAATCGCCTCAGACGGGCTGTCGGAAAGCAGATGCAAGTCCACCTCGTCGGCGTAGACGCGTTTCGCCGCCCACTGGACGGTCGCATTTTCCGCCAACCGGAAGACTGAAAAAATGCGCTCGACAAATGCGGGCGGGGCCTTCCAGAACGCGGAAATCGGGAGGAAGCCAGTACCGGTCTTGTCGGGATGAAAGACGCGGTCGTCCCAACGGCGAGACCCTTCCGGATATTCCGGGTAGTACCGAATCACGTCCAGCACGGCGTGCGCAACGCGAACGCACATGGGATCGGAGTACTGCTGCATCAGCAAGAGATGGCTGCGTTGTTCCTTGCGAATTTCGTGGACGAATTCCGCAAAGCTCTGCGCGTTGCTTAGATTGACCGCGGCGCTTGGCTCGCAGGTGTGTCGATCTCCACCGGAAACGATCGGTCGCTCCCAGCGTTCCGCCAGCGGGATGACTCTCTTATTTTCCTGCCACTTCCGCATTCCATTGATTTCAAACGCATGCATGAATGCGCTGTTCCGCTCTAAAAACTGTTCCAGGCAAAGCGCATGCTGCTGCGGCCCCAATCCACATAAGTCCCAAAGCGGATGGTTGAACACGATGAGCACATCCGGAAATGCATGCAACGCCGCAAGCAGTTCCGTTGCTCGCGGTATGGAAGGGTTTTGCGTGTACTCGTCGAGCGCGGCAGCCAGGTCCTGCGCGTGGGCAACCGGCAGGTTGTGAATGCCCAGATGAAACATGCTCCCGCAATACGGAACGCTCCACTCCAATGAAAGCGGTCTTTCCGCAGTCTCCGTGGCCAGGCGCAACAAGGAGGGAGCCTGGATCGAATCATGGTCGGTCAGCGACACCAGGCCGGCCAGATCCA
>JAJZIF010000550.1 GCA_021810735.1 Acidobacteriota bacterium | reverse complement strand
GCGGCTGCAACCGGTGCTGGCGTGGAAGACAGCGATCGTGTCCACACGCGCCGTGGCAGCGGGGACGGCGGTCGGTTACGACGCCACCTTTGTCGCTCCGGCAGCCATGCGGCTGGCGCTGTTACCCGTCGGTTACGCTGATGGATTGAACCGAAAATTGTCGGGCACGACTTCGTCCCCTGGCGGCCATGTGCTGATCCATGGAGAGCCAGCTCCTATTGTGGGCCGCGTGTCCATGGATTTGACCGTGGTGGACGTGAGTCACATTCCAAACGCGGCGGCTGGAGACGAAGTGGTGATTCTCGGCGAGCAGAATGGCCTGCGCGTAACGGCGGACGATCATGCGCGCTGGGCGGAAACCATTCCCTACGAAATTCTATGCGCCATCAGCACGCGCGTGCCCCGCGTCGCCTGCGAATAGACTCCCCGCTGCTAGCATTGAAGAAGAATGCTGAAAAAGCTGTACGCAAAATGGATGTATGCGTGGGAGACAAAACTGACCACGCGCGATACGAACCGCATTGTTCGCCCATTGGAATGGGGATTCGACTGGTTGGAAGACTGGATCGCATTGCGAAATCTTCCCATCCGCGATGCCATCGCCAGCGGTGATCCGTCGCAATTGCACTCGGCGATGCTCGCGGTCAATGAAAGCATCATCGCCGAATCCGAGCAGTTCTACGGCTACAAAACCCCCACCGACTTTCGTCTGGAAGAACGTCATCCGCAATTGTTCCCAACAAATGTGCGCCCGGAGACTTTGCGTCACGATGCGGAGCTGAAGCGATTGGCGGCAGAAGGCAAGCTGCCCAAGGCGCAGTTTCTGCGCTTCACCTCTCCACTGCGCACGCCATACCCAGAGAACGACCAGGTGAACGCGCGCTGGTATCCCGCGCCGCCGGAAAAGCAAGCGGGCAAGCCGAAACAGGCCATCGTGGTGATGCCACAGTGGAATGCCGATGCCTTCAGCCACAATGCGCTCTGCACCCTGTTCAATCGCTTTGGAATTTCCGCGCTGCGGCTCAGCAAACCCTTTCACGATATTCGCCGTCCAGCGGAACTGGAGCGGTCCGACTACGCCGTCAGCTCGAACATTGGACGGACGCTGGCCGCCTGCCGCCAGGCGGTGGTCGATATTCGCAGCTGCCTCGACTGGCTGCAGCAGCAGGGCTACGAACAGTTCGGCGTGCTGGGCACCAGCCTCGGCTCCTGTTATGCGTTCATTGCCAGCGCCCACGACGCGCGCCTGCGGGTCAACGCCTTCAACCATGCATCGCTGTGGACGGGCGATGTGGTGTGGACCGGCCAGAGCACCCGGCATGTTCGCGCGGCCTGCGAGCAGGCGGGACTGACACACAACGATCTGGTCCAGCTATGGAGCGGCGCTAGTCCAATGACCTACATGGATCGGTTTGCCGGCATCGCGCCGGAGCAGCAAATCCCCGGATGGCCGAAGAAGCTGGTGCGTGTGATTTATGCTCCCTACGATCTAACCTTTCTGCGCGAGTTTTCCGAGGGCGTTCTGCGAGAATTTCGCGCCCGCGGCATCGATTTCGACGCGAAAATACTGCCCTGCGGCCACTACACCACCGGCGAAACTCCCTACAAATTTATCGACGGCTGGTATCTCGGATCGTTCGTCTACAACAGCTTCAAGAAGCTGGCGGAAGAAGCACACAGACAACCCGAACCGCAGCCGGGCGGTCAGCCCGTGGAGGAATAACTCAGCCGAAGATGGACCGCATGTATCGATTACATGCGCTTATCGCAGATTAAGAGAAGTGTCTTTGAGCGCAACATTGCCGGGCGTATATTCGCCTTGTCGTGAAGCTGCGCAGTCATCTCGCGTTCTGGTTCTCCCTTGCAGTTATCTATGCCCTGGCGGTCCTGCCTGGACTGGGATCGATTCACATTCCACTGCCGAAGTTTCCGCGTCCTGGGAAGCATGCAACCTGGTCGGCATGGCAAGCGCCCAATCCAAACACAATCCCAGCCGGCCCAACCGGGGACAGCATTCGTTACGGCATTCAACTATTCAACAGCACGCCTGTGTATGCGCCCCAATACACCGGAAATAAACTTGCCTGTAGCGACTGCCATATTGAAGGTGGTATCGTGCCGCACGCCTCGCCAATGGTCGGGCTGCCTACGCTTTTTCCTATGTACAGCAAGCGGGCGGGCCACGTCGTTTCGATAGAAGAACGCATCCAGGAGTGTTTCACCCGGAGTGAAAATGGCACTCCGCCGCCCGAGAAGGGCGGTGAAATGAATGCGTTGTTGGCTTACATCCAGTGGCTGTCGCAGCCCGAACCCGCCCACAAGCCGTTCACCGGCCGCGGGCTGATCGTTTTGCCGGCGCTACAACCGAACCCGAAGCACGGCGCGAGAGTCTATGCCGAGCAATGTGCCAATTGCCACGGCAAAGAGGGTTCAGGGCACCCCCCGTTGATCCCGCCGCTGTGGGGCCCAGACTCTTTCAACGACGGCGCAGGCATAAACGATATTTCCAAGATGGCGCGCTTCGTGCAACACACCATGCCGCAAACCTGCCCCGGCATTTTGTCTCCGCAGGCTGCCTACGATGTCTCGGCATACATCCACACCAAGCCTCGGCCAAAGTTCAATCCGGCGTATAAGAAGTATTGAAGAGCGGTGGAGGCGGCGCGGGTGATCCCATCTCATTTTGCCTCCAGAACAACAGCGGGTGCTCCACGCCTCGCATTGTCAAGTTCCATGACATCCCTTTACCCATTGTCTCTGGACATCCTTTACACTTCCGCGCGAATTTCGCCAGCGTGCCGTGGACTTCGACGCGAAGATGCTGCCCTGCCTCCATTACGCCACCGTGAAACTCCCTACAAATTTCTTGCAAGTTCGCCTTTCATTCGCTATACTGCATCCACCATGGCAATCACAAAGCGACAAAAAGAAGTCCTCGATTTCATACGGAATTTCGTCGAGCGCTGCGGCTACTCGCCCTCCTTTGAAGAGATTGCCTCCGGGCTCGATCTCA
>JAJZIF010000549.1 GCA_021810735.1 Acidobacteriota bacterium | reverse complement strand
GTGCCGTAAATGGCGCAAAACAGATGGGCTTTAGCCCCTGAGTGCTGCTGTTCGAATCACTTCCATGAATCGAATTGTTGAATGAACTTCAGACTCAGGACACTAGACCATTTTCACTATTACTATGAACTCTCGAAGTTCAAGGGAGAGCAGCTTTTCTTGACGGAAAAGCTGCGTCTACATCGCCGCTTTTGTCTACACCAATAGTGAAAATGACTAGTTCTCGTCTTTGTGAGCAGAACGCCCCGAAGCAGCCTCTTCCAAACGTTCCAAATCCTCGGGAGAATCGATGTCCCACTCGCCCCGGGGAAATTCAATCGTGTGAATCTCCACTCCAGACTGTTCAAAAATTGAGCGTGCCCCGCGATCGCCTTTCAGTTGCAATAACGCGGGAAACAAAGCGCGAGGAATCACCGCCGGCACGCCGGAACGGCCAGCATAGCGCGATGCCGCGATGCTCTCTGGCCTGGTCGTGTGCGCGGCCAGCAATTGGCGAAGGTGTTCCGCCGTCAATCCCGGCTGATCGCAGACGAGAAAAATTGCCCGGGATGCGGCGGGAATCTTTTTGACGACCGCGGCAATTCCTACCCGTACCGAACTGGCCATGCCTTCGGACCAGGACTCGTTCCGCAGCACCGTGCAATCCGGCAGTTGCGACTGTTGCTGAATCTCGTCCGCATGGGCACCGAGCACAACGAAAATCGGGTCGGCTCCGGCTGCTTGCGCCAGACCGATCGCGTGGTCGAGGAGCGTCTCTCCGCCGAATGCCGGCAATCGCAGCAGTTGTTTCGGCCGTCCGAGGCGCGTCGAGGCTCCGGCGGCTAGAAGAATCGCCGGGACCGTCGCGGTATCAATGCGTGGTTTGGACGGCATCGGGAGGCTGCGGAGTTTCATCGATTGGGCATTGCGCCGGAATGTACGCGCGATCCGGAATGGCGCGCAATGCCTCTTCCGACATGCGCCGCGCTATCGCGTTTTTTTCGTGGAGTACGGCCTGAATTTCCGCAAGGATCGCCAGCGCGACCGCCTCGGGACTGTCTCCACCCAGGTCCAGGCCAACCGGCGCATGCACGCGGCGCAGGCATTCTTCCGGCGTCCAGCCAAGCTGCTGCCCGGCTTCCGTCAGCAGGAGCCGGCTGCGATGCCGCGCGCCCAGCAAACCGAGATACCGCAGTTCCAGCGGCAACAGTTTGCGCAGCAGAGTTTTGTCCTGCTCAAAGCTGTGCGTCAGTATTGCAACGGCATCGCTGCCGGAGATATGGAGCTGTTCCAGATTGGCGGCGTCCTCGTTCAGCGCAAGCACTTGTTCCGCCTCGGGAAAACGCGCAGCCTGCGCCAGCCACGCTCGTCCATCGGCCACGGCTACATGCCAGCCCAGTAACTGCGCCATGCGAACCAGGGGACGCGCGTCATCGCCCGCTCCGAAAATCACCAGTCGCTGCGGCGGCAGGATCGGCTCAACAAAAACGTCTTGCGTTGCGTCGCCGACGGAACTAGTAACGGTGTCCGCGAGCGTTCCAATGCGCGCCAACGAGGCCAGTTGCGCCCGTTGTTCCGCGCTGAGATGAGAGCTGGCGAAGAAAATCGAACCGTCTTCCCGCACAATCACGCGCGCGAATCGAATTCTGCCCGCGGAAGTGGGAAGCATCGTCGCGGCGTGCAGTGTCTCTCCGCGCTGCGCCGCTTCCAGAGCCAGCAGCATCGCATTGGTCTCCGGCAGCGCGCTCGGTTCCATCAATACGTCGATGACGCCGCCGCAGCCCAGCCCATAGGGAATGTCTCGCGTCTCCACCGATCCCGTGTCGTCCAATATTTCATCGAACATCGTGGAATATCTTTCGACCGCGGGTCCATTCCGCGTGATCCACGCAGCCTTGCGCACGGCATCGCCTTCCAGACAGCCGCCGCTGATCGCGCCCACGTATCCAGTCGAATGGATGTACATCCGCGCGCCCGGCCTGCGGTAGGAGGAGCCTTCGACGCGCACCAGCGTCGCCAGCACGGCGAACGCATCCTGCCTACTGCGCCATTGCTCGACGATTGCGCTCGGTTCCACCATGGAAATTCGCAGACCATTGCAGGCAAGGAAACCCTCGCCCTTCTTCTATCGATGATAAATGTTTCTGTTGGTCGCGGCATCGAGATGCCTCCGGGTCCGGAGGACTAGAATGAGAGTGTGATGGGAAACACTGCGAAAACCGCATTTCTTCTTACGCTGCTCACGGTGCTGCTGGTCCTGATCGGCGAGCATTTCGGCGGGCGGAACGGTCTGGTCCTTGGATTTCTGTTTGCTGCCGGCATGAATTTCTTCACCTACTTCTACTCCGACAAGCTGGCGCTGAAAATGTACAAGGCGCAGCCGGTCACGCGGGAACAATTGCCGCGCGCCTATGCCGTTGTCGAGCGGATGACGCAGCGGATGGGCATTCCCATGCCGAAGATGTATGTGATTCCAACGGAGTCACCGAACGCATTTGCGACCGGACGAAATCCCAAGCATGCCTCCGTAGCCATGACTCATGGAATCTTGTCGCTGCTGAATGATGACGAACTGGAAGGCGTGCTGGCGCATGAGCTGGGCCACGTGCAGAATCGCGACATTCTGACTAGCTCCATTGCCGCAACACTTGCCGGCGCAATTACATTGATCGCGCGCATGGGCTATTGGGCGGAAATCTTTGGCGGCTTTGGCGGCGGCGGTGGCAGACGGGAACGCGGTGGTGGAATCAGCGGACTGTTCATGCTGATCCTGGCGCCCATTGCCGCCATGATGATCCAACTGGCTGTTTCCCGCTCACGGGAATACGAGGCCGACGCAACCGGAGCAAAAACCACGGGCAATCCCTATGCGCTGGCCAGCGCCCTGGAAAAGATCGATGCATACTCGAAGCGCGTGCCGATGGTTGCATCGCCCTCCAGCGCGCATCTTTTTATTGCCCAGCCCCTGGTTGGCGGCGGCATGTTTACGAATCTTTTCTCCACCCATCCGCCGATGCAGAAGCGCATTGAGCGCCTGATCG
>JAJZIF010000548.1 GCA_021810735.1 Acidobacteriota bacterium | reverse complement strand
CTGATGCGCCAACGTAAGCTGCTTCATCCGTGATCGATCTCCTCCATCCACTTTAACCAAGCCGGCCGTGGAAAGGGGAGATTTTCAGAGGTTCCCTAATATCGTCATGCTCGATGAGCAGGATCTGGATTACTATGAGAACCTTGTTGCCCACATAGGTCCAGCGGCCCGCTATCAGTTCCTTGCTGAATTGCTACCGGGTAAAACGGTGCCGAACCTCGATTTAAAGATACCTGCAATCCGAGCGAAAATGGGAGGCGCTAGCTGCTACACGTTTTCAATTAGCCCGGAATATTTATTGAAGATCGCTTACGTGTCTCACCGCGCAAAGGGTAAGGCGTCAGACATCAATACCTATCAACGAATGCTGAGCAAGGGCAGACTCAACAAAATTCGTCAATATATCGATGAGGATGGGATCTTTCCCACCAACATAGTGCTAAACCTTGAAAAAAGCAGGCTAGCCTTCCAGCGTAGCTTACAAGAGGAAGACGCATCGACTGAACACGGAATTGCCGGTTGGCTGGATATAAAGGCAACCTACAAATGCGCGTGGATCATCGACGGCCAACACAGGCTTTTTGCCTACTCTGGCCACCCGAAGGCAAGCAAGAGCAGAGTTGCGGTACTTGCTTTCGAGGGACTGGCACCTAGCGACCAAGCTCGATTGTTCATTGACATCAACGCAAAACAAAAAAGTGTCAAACAATCTCTTCTTGAAGAACTCTATGCTGAACTTCACTGGGACGCTGCCGACGACTCAATTCGCGTGCGCGCAATAATTTCAAAAGCAGTACAGGAACTTGGTTCGGACCCTGAATCCCCGCTGTATGCCAGGGTGCTCACCGCCGACTCCGCCAAAAGTGAAATTCGCTGCATCACTTTAACCAGTCTGTACAGCGCAATCGGCAGGACGGAATTTTACCTTCGAAAGGGGCGGCAAAACGTTCCAGAATATGGGCCCCTGTGGGCTGGTACGAACGAAGCCACCTTAAAGCGTACTGTATATGTACTGAAGCGCTACTTCGATGCTATCAGGACAGCTGTGCCCGATTGGTGGGACAAAGGTGCTGGCGAGGGCGGCGGCCTCGCCATGAACGATGGCGTCACCACCTGCATTATGGTGCTGAGGAGCGTCTTTCAGCATTACGAGTCTCAAAGGCTGATCAGGCTGGACGACGAGGATCTTTTCCTCAAAATCGCGGAGTTCGCCGATGCGCTGGGTGCTTATTTCGCGAGATTTACGGAATCCGAGCGTAAGGTGTTCCGCGATCTTCGCGGAGTTCAAGGGCAAACTCGCAGATGGCGAAAGTGCCAGGAGGCATTGCGTGATACCTTTCAGAATTTCAATCCCGAAGGTCTAGATGGTTATTTGGCAGAAGAGAAGGCGGAGTCAAACACTCGGGGCAAAAGTGTCGTTGAGTTCATCGAAAAGACCCTGCAGAAACTCGTACTCGAAGAACTCAAAAGCGAGATGCCTGAGGGCGAAGACTGGTGGCTTCTCGGCGTTCCTAAACCTGTTCGCCAAAAGGTCATTCAAAAATACGAGGATGATGACCATCAGCGAGGGGGATATGAATGCTACTTCGATCTTCTCGATTACCTAAAGATTGCTTCACATAGCTGGCAAATTTTCCAGCCAATCCTCGGCTACGGGTCCGGCGGCAAAGACAAGCAGTTGTCTTGGCTCAACTTCGTTAACAACAAGCGGAATATTGTTTACCACGCTTCGTCTGGCAAAACACTCACCATTGAAGAACTGAGTCAACTGGAGCAGTACGGAGAGTGGTTACGGCAGAAAAGGGGCCAACTGATCGATAGATCGATGGACAGCGTTGACCCGGTCATATCTGAATAGACCCACGTGCGCCATGCATCACTCCATGCCAATGGATTGATAGAATGGCCTTATGTCCAGCCTTGCGCTCAGCGACAAAATGCTGGAACTTATCGCCCGCAGGTTTCGCACGCTGGGGGAGCCTTTTCGTCTGCGTCTGCTGCAGGCGCTCGAAGCCCGGGAGAGGACTGTGGGCGAACTGGTGGACGCACTGGAAGGAAACCAGCCAAACGTTTCCAAGCATCTGCAGATTTTGTATGACGCGGGTATTGTGACCCGTCGGCGTGTAGGCACCTCCACCTTCTACTCCATCAGCGACCCGGTTGTTTTCAAGCTCTGCGATCTGGTCTGCCGCAGCGCCACGGAGCAGAGCCGCGCGCACCTGGATGAAATTGGCGCAGACATGGTAAGACAGAGCGGCAGAAAGAGGAGCAAATGAAAATCGAGCGGTTTGAAGTACCCGGGCTGGCCCAATACTCGTACGTGCTTTCAAGCGAAGGCAACGCGGTTGTCATCGATCCGATGCGGGACGTGGATCGATATCTTACCTACGCGAAGAAGCAGGACCTGAAGATCACGCACGTGCTGGAAACGCACATCCACGCGGATTTCGCGTCCGGCAGCACGGCGCTGGCACATGCAACAGGAGCCGAGCTGTGGCTGAGCGCACACGATGGCGGCGAGCAATATCGATACGGGTTTGAACATCACCGCTTTGCGGATGGCGAATCTCTGAAAGTGGGTGCCATGCGAATCCAGGCGCTGCATACGCCGGGCCACACGCCGGAACATCTTTCGTTTCTCGTTTTCGACACTGCGCGCAACGCGGCCGAGCCGCAGGCAATATTCTCCGGCGATTTCCTGTTTGTCGGTTCGTTTGGACGCCCCGACCTGCTGGGGGAACAGGAAAAGCAGCGGCTGGTATCGGCGCTGTTCACCAGCATGCATGACAAGCTCGCCAGTCTTCCGGCTGGACTGGAAGTTCATCCAGGCCACGGAGCAGGCTCACTCTGCGGCTCTGGAATGACCGAGCAGGCACAGTCCACGCTTGGCTATGAACGGGCTTCCAATCACCTGTTTACGCTGGATCGCGCAGCTTTCCAGAAGGAGGTGCTGGAAACCGTTCCTCCGTTGCCGTCGTATTATCCGCGGATGAAAGAGTTGAATTCCAGGGGCCCGGCGGTACTG
>JAJZIF010000547.1 GCA_021810735.1 Acidobacteriota bacterium | reverse complement strand
CAGAGCAGGTAGGCAATGGCGACGATAGCAAACGCGCCAGCGTGGAGAACGCGAAAGAGTTGGCCAGCCACGACACCCCCCAGCGCCAGGCCAGCAAGCAGCGTCAGTTCAAAGTAGCTCATCGCCTTGACGCGAAGGGCTGGACGGCCATCGGTGGCGTCGGTAAGGTATGCGAGTAGCGCTGGCACGATGGCAGCCGCACCGACGCCTTCGAGCAGCCTGCTGAGAAAGAAGATGGATGTTGATCCCGACACCGCAAAGAGAAACACGGCCACGGCGCCGATGATTGCACCAGCCGTCATCAGCAATCGAGGCTGCATGGCGTCCGACGCGAGTCCCATGGGAATTGAGGCGAATAGCTCTGCGGCAAAGGATACCGCGCTCAGAGTCCCAACCAATCCCGCGCTGAGATGAGCGCCGTGGTTGTTGAGGCTGGCAAGGTAAAGCCCGATCAGAATTCCGCTCGTACCGCTCGCAATTCTGAGCAGACCATGTGCTGAGATTACCCAGGCGAGGTTGGCGTTGGGCCGCGCCCTATCGGCTGAGGACGGGCCAAGCGTCCTTGAGGTGAGATCGTTCTTCGGATGCTTCTCAATCTGCAATGGCAACGTCACTCGCGGTCAATCCTGTTGGCGATCCACTTGGCAAACAGCTTATCCAACGAGAATAGTCCAGCGCCAAAGATGAGGATCATCAGGGATGCAAAGAGGAAGGTGTAGGGATCGGCGATGTAGAACTTTCCGGGATCGCTGAGGATCGATTTCAGAGCATCCCGGTCAGCCGTCCAATAGGCGACAACCATGTTGATGGAAAGCACGAGGCCCGTGAAGCGCGACAGAACTCCGAGGATCAGCATGATGCCACCGACGAGTTCCACCCATCCTATAAAGCCCGCGGTAAAGGCTGGAAAAGGGAGATTGAGAGATGTGAAGAATCCGGTAATCTGCGGAAGATTGTGGAGCTTGCCCCAACCGGTCTGAGCGAACTGCCAGCCCCAATAAAGGCGAACCAGTAGCAGTAACGGAGACTGCGCGTACGATGCAATCGTCCCAAAGACCTTGTAGCAACGCGGTACGGAAGCGGGCATGTTCTTCGAATTCAATTGCTATCTCCTGTAGCTATGGTTTGGGTGTGGAAGCCCTCGGGCGCACAGAGCCAACCGAGGATTGCCCATTGCTGGAAGGCTTCCTGAAGCAAGGTCGCCTGGGCTGTTTCGTCCATCGTGCTGTCACGGAACGCTGTCGCCAAGACATCTCCGAGCGACACGCCAGATTGGATTGAGGCAAGCATCCGATACTCCTCTTGCTTCAGGCGCTTGTAGTACACCGTGAACTCCTGGCGATGCACCGCCAGCCATATCGGTGACGGCGCAACCTGAGCGACACGTCGAACGGCCGCCACCCTGCGAGTCGCAGTCGCGTTGTTGCTGGATGTGTCGTTGCTACCCGCATCCTGCCGGACTGCAATCAGGAGTTCGTCCGCTGGATACGACAGGTCCAAGAGGCGGATGCAGGGTTGAAGGCGCAAGGCCGTCTCGTCCGTGATGGCCGCAAAGAAGTTTGGTGTTGGCAGGAAGATCGTCGCCGCGTCGTAGGCTTCGATGTGCGCCCATTCCAGCCGGACGACATCTTCTGCCAGACGGCTCTTCGGAGCCGTGAGTTTCCGATGTTCCACCAGAAACGAACAGAGTTGACTGCCGAGATCACGCAGCGTGTACGACGTCGAAGGGCAGGCATCAAGATAGGCCCCCATGACTCGCTCAAACTGCCGCCGTCCCAGTACCGCCAGCAGACCGGGGAAATCATCTTCGAAGCTCGAATACAGACGGAACCAGTACTGCCGGTTGTAGATCTCCAGCCTTTCGAACGACGTGAGAGAAGCATTCGGCTTGATAAAGTCGGCAGCTTCACGCTCCACACCGACACCATCCCGCCGCGTCTTGCGCGTCGTGTCATTTCGCGTCAGTGGCTCCATCACGGCTGCGGCCATGCGCTTTTGTAAATTCAGTAAAGCGCCACTCATCGCATGACCTCGTCAAAGCAGCGCCACGCGAGAGATTCCGGAAAGTCTTCTTGCTTGTGGAGGAAGCGGTTCGCCTTCAGTGCCTCGCGATGAACCTCCTCGAAGGACGGGATTTTGTCGTCCCACTCCAGAAGCGTCGCGGTGTGGCCGCATCGCTCAATGGCGCGCTCGTAAAGTTTCCAGACGGGTTCGACAACAGGGTGGTCATGCGTGTCGAGGGTGTACCTCTGAAACTGTGAGTGCCCCGCAATGTGGATCTGTGCAACCCGCTCAGCCGGGATGCTGTTCACGTATTCCAGCGGGTTGAAGCCGTGGTTTCGAGACGAAACGTAAATGTTGTTTACATCGAGAAGAATGCCGCAGTCGGCCTGCTCGACGACTTCATTCAGAAACTCCCACTCGGTCATCTCCGAGAGATGAAATTCGGCATAGCTGCTCACGTTTTCTACAGCGACGGGGATTTCGATGAAGTCCTGGACCTGACGAACCTTTGCGGCGGTGATGCGCGCGGCTTCGAAGGTATAGGGCATGGGCAGCAGGTCGTGGGTATAGCGGCCATCGACGCTGCCCCAGCAGAGGTGATCGGTAAGCCACGGAGTTTTCGTCCGCTTGACGAGTTCCTTGAGCCGCCGAAAATGTTCACGATTGAGCGGCTCAACTGAACCGAAGTACATGGATACGCCATGCTGGACGACCCGGTACTGATCGAGAATTTGATCGAGGATGTACAGCGGCCGGCCACCATCGACCATGTAGTTTTCCGAGATGATCTCGAACCAATCCACGACCGGCTTCTTGTCGAAGATGTGCTGGTAGTGAGGGATTCGCAGCCCGATTCCGACGCCATAATTGGTAAAGCCGTTGAAACGATTGGCGGGCATAGCGTCTCTCCAAGGAAAATTTTGTCAGCAGTACGAGTTCATGTTGAAAGGAAAGGATGCGGGGGGCGGGCGGAACTTCACGTCCCCGCAGTCCAAGGCGAGAGGAACGTTACATCTTGGGCA
>JAJZIF010000025.1 GCA_021810735.1 Acidobacteriota bacterium | reverse complement strand
CCGCCTGGACAACATTGCGTTCCGGCTGGGTTTTGCGACTTCGCGCCGGCAGGCGCGGCAGGTGGTGCGCCACGGTCACGTCGAGGTGAACGGCCGCAAAGTGAACATTCCCTCGTACCAGGTGAAAGTGGGCGACGTGATCAAGGTTCGCGAGAACAGCGCGAAGCTGCCTGTGATCGAGATGGGCCGCGACCTGGCGAGCGGCCAGCCGACTCCGGCATGGCTCGAAGTGGATCACGCAAATCTGACGGGCAAGCTGATTGCGTTGCCGAAGCGTGAGGAAGTGAACCTGCCGGTCAACGAGCAGCTGATCGTCGAACTGTATAGCAAGTAATCTGGAAGTTTTCAGTTATCAGTCCACGGTCCCCAGTTGGTCTTATGGCTTCTGGGGGCCGCAACAACAATCGTCAACCGCGAGCCGCGTGAGAGCGCGGAATTTCAATGATCAGAGAGGAAACAGGCACAGCCGTTGCAGGGTGCTTCGCGGCGTTTGCTGTGCATGGAGAGTGAATCGATATGCTTTGGAGAGGATTTCAAAAGCCCAAGCGTCTGGTGGTAGATCCGGAGACGCTCACCGAAAAGTACGGCAAGTTCAGTGCTCAGCCATTCGAGCGCGGCTTCGGCACCACGATTGGCAATGCGCTGCGGCGTACGCTGCTCTCCTCGATTGAGGGTGCGGCGGTGACCGCGGTGAAGATCGAGGGCGTTCTGCATGAGTTTCAGTCGATCCCCGGTGTCGTGGAGGATGCGACGGATATCATTCTGAATCTGAAGCAGGTGCCGTTCAAGTTGAACGGAGACGGTCCGAAGGCGCTGTATGTGCGCGTGGACCAGCCGGGCGTGGTCACCTCGGGAATGATCGAGGCGGACTCGGACGTGGAAATTCTCGACAAGGGTATCTACCTCGCCACTGTGAGCGAAGGCGGAAAGCTCGAGATGGAGATGCGGTTGAAGCGGGGCCGCGGCTATGTGGGAGCGGACAAGAACTATGACAGCGATCTTGGGATTGGATTTATCCCGGTCGACTCGGTTCATTCGCCGGTTCGCAAAGTGAATTACGCGGTGGAAGCGGCTCGTCTGGGTCAGATCACCGACTACGAGAAGTTGACGCTCGAAGTGTGGACGAACGGCACGGTGCTGCCGGCGGATGCCGTGGGTCTGGCGGCGAAGCTGCTGAAGGATCACATGAGCATCTTCATCAACTTCGAGGAGGAGATCGAAGCGGAGGCTCAGGCGGAAGAAGGCCGCGTGCAGCTCAAGAATGAGAACCTGAACCGTTCGGTTGAGGAATTGGAGCTGAGCGTACGCAGCTACAACTGCCTGAAGAATGCGAATATTCAGTCCATTGGCGAATTGGTGCAGAAGACCGAAGCCGAGATGCTGAAGACGAAGAATTTCGGACGGAAGTCGCTGAACGAGATCAAGGAAATTCTGGCCCAGATGGGGCTCTCGCTCGGCATGAAAATCGATGAGAACGGAAATGCAGTGCCCGGGCCGACGAGCGTGTTGCCGGCACAGGCGCTGGCACAGAGTTACAGCCGTTTTGACGATGAGGACGACGAGGAAGGTCTCGAAGAGGACTTCCCGATGCACAACGAGACGGAAAACTTTTAACGGCAGTACCCAGTTGCCAGTGGCCAGTCGCCAGTCAAAACGGCGGGGACTGACAACTGGGGCTGAGATTCAGAGAATTCAGTCAAGAGAGATTTGTCATGCGTCATCGCAATGCAGGATACAAACTTGGGCGCAACACCAGCCATCGCCGCGCGCTGCTGCGGAACCTGGTCACGTCCATTCTGATGGAAGATCGCGTCGAGACGACTGTTACCAAGGCGAAGGCGGTGCGGCCTCACGTGGAAAAGATGATTACCCTCGGCAAGAAGGGCGATGTGCACTCGCGCCGGCAGGCGCTGGCTTTTCTGCAGACGCGGGAAGCGGTGGCGCGTCTTTTTGACACCGTGGCGCCCCGGTACGGCGACCGCAACGGTGGTTATCTGCGCATCGTGCGCAGCGGCTTCCAGCGCGGTGATGGAGCGGAGAAGGCATTCATCGAGCTGCTTGGCGCCGAGCACGAACTGGACGAGAAGCGCCAGAAGCGCGCCGAAGTTCGGGCCAAGCGCCGCGAAGAGATGCAAAAGGCGCTGGCTGAGCAGCAGGAGCAAGAGGGCGGCGAGCCCGAAGGCGGAAACGAGTAGTTTTTTTCGCACTGAAAGAAGTTTTTTTGAGCGCACCCCGATTTGGGGTGCGTTTTCTTTTCAGGCGCGCATCCACTCGGGCAGACCCGATGCGATGGCAGCGCGGACTGCGGCCATGAGTGAGTCGCGGTCAGGATAGTCAGCGGGAGAGATGGCCTCGTGAAAGATGATGTGCGCGCGGCCCCGGCGAATGGCAAGACTGCCTTTGCGCATCATCTTTTCGGTTCCGTAGATCGACACGGGGATAATCGGGACTCCGGCTTCCAAGGCGAGGTAGAACGGGCCCTTCTTGAATGGCAGCAGCCGGCCGTCCGGCGAGCGGGTACCTTCGACGAAGGAGGCGACGCTGATTCCAGATTGGAGCACATCCAGGGCGGTCCGCACGCTGGCGCGCGCAGCCTCCACGTCGCCTTTGCGGTCAACAGGAATGAAGCCGGCCAGACGCATGCAATAGCCGAGGATGGGGATTTTCATCAGGGGGCGTTTGATGAAGACCGCGATGCGCACAGGGACTTCCGGCAACAGCATGACGGGGTCGAGATTGGAAAGGTGGTTGGAAAGAAAGAGGTATTTGCCTTTCCGGTTGACGCCTTCGGCGCCGGTGATGGTGGGGCGGAGGCCGGCGATTCGGATTCCGAGGCGGGCAATGCCCATGCCGCAGTGATACATGGGAGAAATGTTCCCGGTAAGCAGTGTGAACGGGACGCAGAGGATCGCCGCCGGAAGACCCAACAGGGTGTAGAAGACGACGAGTCCGAGAGAAAGGAACATGGCTCAGCCGTGATTGCCGCGATGATCAAGCGCCTGCGGCAGCTTTTCGTAGATTCCGTCGAATCCACCATTCGATAGGATGGCTATGACGTCGCCGGGACGTGCTTCGGATGTGATGGCGTCGATGATGGCGGGCACGTTTGGGATGAGTTGTGCGGGCTTGCGTTGTGCCATGAGACCTTCGATGACGCGCTCGGGTTGCAGGCGTTCTGCTTCGGGCACAGCCTGGCTCTTGAAGACCTCGGCGATGAGGACACGGTCAGCGAGGGCGAGGCTTTCGATGAGTTCCTGTTCGAAGACATTGCGGCGGAGGGTGTTGGAACGTGGCTCAAGCACGGCCCAGAGGCGTGATTCCGGATAGGCGCCGCGCAGCGCGCGCAGCGTTTCGCGGATGGCGGTGGGGTGGTGAGCAAAGTCGTCGATGATGGTGATGCCGTTGACCTCAGCCCGGACTTCGAGGCGGCGTTTCACGCTGCGGAAGGATGCCAGCGCTTCCTGAATGGCTTCGACGGGAATGTCTTGCCCGGCGGCGAGTGCGGCTGCGGCTGTTGCGTTGAAGGCGTTGTGCCGGCCTGCGAGGTTCATTTCCAGCTCTGCCCAGGGTCGGCCATGGCGCAATACGGACCACTGCATTTGGCGGCCCTTCTGGCGCAGGTTGGTGACCTGCCAGTCCGAGCCCGACTTCGCCCCGTAGAACTCCACGGGGCAGAAGGCGCGCTGGACACAGTCGCGCAGATGGAGTGAGTCGTCAAAGGCGATGATGCGGCCGTGCCGGGGCACGAGGTTCACGAGCCGCTGGAAGGCGATTTTGACGGCCTGGAGGTCGCGGTAAATGTCTGCGTGGTCGAACTCGACGTGCGTGAGAATCAACGCGTCGGGGAAGTAGTGCATGAACTTGGGGCCCTTGTCGAAGAAGGCGGTGTCATACTCGTCGCCTTCCATGAGAAAGAGGTTGCCGGGCTGGTACTGGTAGCTGGTGCCGAAGTTCTCGGCTACGCCGCCGATGAGGAAGGATGGCTTCCACCGGGGATCGCGCCGGGAGGCCACTTCGTAGATCCATGCGAGCATACTGGTCGTGGTGGTTTTGCCGTGCGTGCCGGCGATGACGAGCGAAGAACGGCCGCGCAAGAATTCTTCCTGAATGACGGCGGCCATGGAGGTGAAGCGCAGCTTGCGGTCGAGCATGTACTCAACCTCGACGTTGCCGCGCGAAATGGCGTTGCCGACGATGACGAGATCGGGATGGGGCTGGAGGTTCGATTCGGAGAATGGCTCCATGATGGAAATGCCGAGGCTGTGCAGCAGTTCGGACATGGGCGGGTAGGCCGCCTGGTCGGAGCCGGTGATGCGATGACCTTTCTGCTGGAGGAGGCCGGCGAGGGAGGCCATAGCTGTTCCACAGATTCCGATGAGATGGATGTGTTTGACTTCAGACATATCTGCTTAGACCAAGACCGCCGGTTCGAGATATTGGAGTGTGGGTTCTGCTGCGAGTTGCAGCTCGGCCTCGATGCCGAATGGCAGCGTGACGTTGCCGCGCGAAACATGGCCGGAGCGCAAGCCGAATGCAATGGGCACGTGAAAGTCCGCCAGCACATCCAGTATGACGCGTTCGATGAGATCGGATTCGGCGCCGGGGGAAACGCAGTCGAGCATTTCGCCGAAGATGAAACCCTGGACGCCCTCGAATTTTCCGGCAAGGATCATTTGCCGGAGCATTCGGTCGACCTGGTAGGGCTTAGCGGCGACGTCTTCGAGGAAGAGAAGCTTGCCTTCCGTCTGCGGCGCGTAAGGAGTTCCGAGCGAGGCAGTGAGGATGCTGAGGCAGCCGCCATAGACGACGCCGCGGGCTGCGCCGGGACGCAATGTGCGCAGGCCCTGATCAGGGCCTGCATGCACGAGACCGCCAGTGATGGCGGCGTGGAAGCTGGGGTCGTCGATGCCAGCAGGACGGTCGAAGTCAGCCGCGACCATGGGGCCGTGAAAAGCGACGAGGCCGGTCTGATCGAGGAGCCAGGTCTGCACAGCGGTGAGGTCGCTATAGCCGAAAAACGGTTTGGGATGAGTTTGTATCTGATGGAGTGGTAAATTGGGGAGCAGGTAATTGCTTCCGTAACCACCACGGATACAAAATATGGCATCCACCTCTGGGTTGGCGAAGGATTCGGTGAGGTCGCGGAGGCGATTTTCGACGGAGGCGGAAAAGTAGGGCGCGTGTTTGCCGTTGGCGTGCGTGGCCAGAGCGACGCGGAAGCCGCGGTTCTGGAGGGCGGCGATGCCGGCGGTGAGGCGTTCTTCCCTGGCGCTGCTGGCAGGTGCAATGATGGCGATGCGCGCATCGGGCGCGAGCGCGCGTGGCTTGAGGATGGGCCGCCGCTCAGCCAAGGAACGCCTCTCCGGTGCAGATGATTTCCGCCGGTCCCGTGAGTGTGATTTCAGATCCTTCGCCGGACCAGGCGACGGATTGCTCGCCGCCTTCTGCAATGACGGTGAGGGGCGAAGCGGCGCGTCCTGAAGCGATACTGGCGACAGCGCCGGCACAGGTGCCGGTTCCGGAAGACGTAGTGGGTCCGACGCCGCGCTCAAAGATGCGGATTGCGATGGTATTTGTAGCGAGTACGCGTACAAATTCGACGTTGGTTTGCGCGGGAAAGTCGGGATGGAAACAAATTGCCTTGCCGACCGAGCGCCAGTCGAGGCCGTGGACCTCAAAGTCGTCATCGTCGGCAAAGAGCACGAAGTGCGGATTGCCGGTGTTGACTACGTAGCCTTCGACGGCGAGGCCCTGCGGCAGCATGACCATGGCGTGACGCATGGTGGGGATCCCCATGGCGGAAGCCATCTGGAAATGCGGGCTGTTGGCGGCAACAACGCGACAGGTTCGGGGGCCGGCATCGGTTTCAAGATGGATGAGATCGCCGGCGGCGGCGTGGCTGGTGTGGGCCATCCATGCGGCGACGCAACGGGTACCGTTACCGGAAATTTCCGCGATGGAGCCGTCTGCGTTGATGAGCCGGATGCGGCCCGCGCGTTCACCTGTCTTTTCCAGCACCTCGACGCCATCCGCGCCAATGCCGGTGTGTCGGCGGCAGAGGGCGATGGCCTGATCGATTTCGCAGTCTTCCTCGACGATTAAGAAGTCGTTGCCGCAGGCATGCGCTTTTACAAATTTCATCGATCTTTCTCCATAAAAGGGGCTCCATGCCGAAGGGCCGGGAATTCTGGTTACTTTGCGGTGATGCTACCATCCAGGCCGACGCGCGTCGAACGGTAGAAGTGCGCGCAGGGCTGGCCCATGGCGCAAATGACGTCGAGGCTTAGCAGGCCGCCTGGGTGCTTCTGGATGGCCTTGTAGACCGGATCACCGTCAGTCGCGATGATGAACGGCGCTGCGAGCGAGGGATGCCTAAGGGCCGCATTCCAGCGGTGGTAGTCGGTTTCGTTGATGGTGCGCCGCAGGGGGATTCCTGCCATCTGGAATGCGCCGACGTGTGCGGAAGTGTAGGCCAGGATCTGTCCGTAAGGCGGAAGGGCATCGAGGGCGCGGGCGTAGGCCTTTTCGTACGGGATGCGTGTGCGCGAGTTGGCGCGGGCTTCGGCCAGCACGAGAGGGCCGGAGTGGATTTGGGCGGCACAGTCAAGGAGCACGAGAGACAGGGCCGCTGCGGTGACGAACGGGGTCATTGCGGGGCGATGTTCTTGCGTCCAGCGCAGGACAGCGGCGAAAAAGAAGGCGACGAAGAGCGCGAAGGTGGGCAGCATTTCCATGCCATAGCGGGTGTTGTAGTACGAGTGCGGCGGCCAGACCGGGAGAAAAATGGGGACCGAACCGTAAGCGACCGAAAATGCGTAGAACGGCACAGGCATCCAGAGCAGCAGCAGCGGAAGGATTTGTTTTCCGCGCCAGAACCAGAGGGCGCAGAGAGTTCCCAGGATGCTGATGGTGAGCAGCGTATCGGCGAGTGGCATGGAAACCATGCCGAGTTCGGCAGCTTTGAGATAGTAGAGCAGCGAGATCCAGGGGCTGTGCCAGCCGGGATAGTGGGGCGCACCGGGCGGAGTGGTGCGCGCAGCAATCGCCTTAGCAGAATAGGGTCCGCGGGCGAAATAGAGCCAGTCGCCGAACTGGCGGGCGTTCCAGAGGAACCATGACCATGGCGCGGCGAGAAGCGCGGTGGAAAAGAAAGCGAACGCGCCGCCAGCGCGAGAGTTCCACGCGCGGGTTCGCCACATGAAGCCGGCGACGATGAACCACCCGATGCAAGCGAATACCCATCCATCGTAACGGGTGAGGACGGCTGCGACGAGGATGAAAGTGACGGCAATGATGCGGCGCGACGCGGCGGAGATGTTGCCTGCGGCCAGGGCACGGCCGGTTTCGACCATGAGGAGGACACCCCAGACAATTTCAGCCAGATACAGAGGTTCAGTCATGGCAGTGGTCTGCATGTAAAGCAGGCCGGGGTTGAGTCCAAAGAAGGCAACGGCGACGGCGGACATGGAGGGGTTGAGCCAGATGCGAGCCAGACGGTAAAGCCCAATGACGCTGAGCAGGTAAAACGCCATAGACGGGATGGCGCCGGCCATTCCGTTTTGCCACCAGGTCAACTTCATGGCAAAGGGCGCCATGAGGAGGTGAGGCAGGGGCAGCCACACCGAACCGAGCTGACGGATGCCAGGATTGAGCGAGTCAGTGAGGCGGCGGGCGATGCCGAGGTGCGCGACCGCATCGCCATAGAGCAGGACCATGCCGTGCGGGAAGCAATAGGCGAAGGCCAACACGGAGGCCAGCGCCGCGAGCAGAGCTACGAAGATGGTTTCCTGCCGCAGTTCTGCCGCGTTGAGCTGGTCAGTCGAGGTGCGAGAGTTGGCGGAGGGTTTCAAACCGTTCCTCGATCTCTTTGGGATCAAGCTGCGCGAGCCGTTCGGTACCGAAGCGCTCGACCGCGAAGGAGCCCATGACGCCACCATAGAACAATGCCTTCTTGAAGACAGCAGGTGTCAGATCGGGCTGCGAGGCGATGTAGCCGAAGAAGCCGCCGGCAAAGGAGTCCCCGGCGCCGGTGGGATCGACAACTTCCGCGAGCGGCATGGCCGGCGCACGGAATGGGATGGCGACATGGTTTTCCTGAGAGGAGAAGGACTTTTCGCTAAAGAATGCGCTTGCGCCGTATTCGCCGTGCTTCACGATGAGCGTTCTGGGGCCCATTTCGAGAACGTTTCTGGCCGCGCGCACAAGGTTGGTATCTTTTCCGAGCATCTTCGCTTCGGTGTCGTTGATGAGCAGCGCGTCGAGGCCGGGCAAGACCTTTGCGAGATTGTCTGCGTGGCCGTTGATCCAGTAATTCATGGTGTCGCCGCAGACCATGCGGACATTCGGCATCTTGCCGCGGACGTCAGCCTGCAGGACGGGATCGATGTTTGCGAGGAAGAGAAACTCGGAATCCTGATATGGAGCAGGAATCTTGGGGGAAAACCTTTCGAAGACGTTGAGTTCCGTCGCGCGCGTCTGGGCCTCGTTGAGATTGCTGCCATAGGCGCCGCTCCAGAAGAAGCTTTTTCCTGGGGCGTGCTCGATGCCGCGGGTGTCGATTCCCCTGCGTTTGAGGACAGCCTCGTTTTCTTCGGTGAAGTCTTCGCCGACGACGGCGATGATGCGAACGTCGGTGAAATAGCTGGCTGCGAGCGAGAAATGAGTGGCTGCGCCGCCGAGGCAGCGTTCGGCGCGGCCTGCAGGGGTTTCGATGGAGTCAAATGCTACGCTGCCTACGACGAGAATCGACATGTATGAACTTCCTTTACTTGAGAACCCGTCCGACGATGAGGTCGAGCTTTTCGCGGGTGGCCGGAGGGATGGCCTCTCGGCTGGTGAGGATGGCATGCGAGAGGGCGTCCTTGCAGGCGCAGTCGCGCTGCCTGGGCAGCAGCTTCAAAGATGTGCGAAGCACGCGGCTGGCATTGGCGACGTTCTTGTGCATGACCTGGATGATCTGATCAACGGTGACGGCTTCATAGCTCTCGTGCCAGCAGTCGTAATCGGTGACCATGGCCAGGGTGGCGTAGCAGATTTCAGCTTCGCGAGCGAGCTTTGCTTCCTGCAGGTTTGTCATGCCGATGACGTCCGCGTTCCAGCTGCGGTAGAGATTGGACTCGGCGCGGGTGGAGAATTGGGGGCCTTCCATGCACACATAGGTTCCGCCGAGTTTTCCGACGACGTTTTCCTTACGGCAGGCCTCCATGAGGGCATGAGCCGTGGGAGCGCAGACCGGATCGCCGAATGCAACATGGGCTACGAGTCCTTCGCCGAAGAAGGTAGATTCGCGATGGGAGGTTCGATCAATGAACTGATTTGGGATGATGAAATCGGTGGGTTTGTGCGGTTCCTTGAGCGAGCCAACGGAGGAAACGGAGAGAATTCGCTCCACGCCGAGCTTCTTCATGGCGAAGATATTGGCGCGGAAGTTGAGTTCCGAAGGCAGGATGCGGTGTCCGCGTCCATGCCTTGCAAGAAACGCGACCTTGAGACCGTCGAGGTCGCCCAGCACGAAGGCATCGCTCGGCGAGCCAAAGGGCGTCTCGACGGCTACTTCGTGCACGTTCGTTAAACCCGGCATGGCATACAGCCCGCTGCCACCGATGATTCCTACTTCTGCCTGTTGCATTCGTTGCTCCAAGGATGGGACTCCACAGAAATGTCAGTATAAATGCCGCGTGAGCGGCGGTCTTGCAGGTACGAAAAGGCGCCGGCGGGCGGAGGCGCCGTGCGCAGGATGCCAGCCCGCTGCGCGAAGTCGCTCAGGGCGCCGGTCAGGTCAGGGTATGCAGGTTGGTAAGCGGCTGTTTCCTCGCCGGCGAGCGCGTGCTGCGCGCCGAGAAGCATGAAATTGAGCTTGCGCGCCGTGTTGAGGGGAAAGCTTTCGCTCACAAAAACGTATCGCCCGCTGATGGTGATGAGTACCGGGCCCTGGTCAGTCGTGTAGACGTGATCATCGGTTGTCGCGCCGGATTGCAGCGCGGAATGCGGGTATTTCTTCAAGACTTCCGCTTCATAGTTTTTTGCAAAGAGCCGGGCAGCGCCTCGGTTTCTCCAGTGCGAGAGGTAGAAGAGCGCTACGGATGCGGTTGAGTTCTTGTTTGCGGCGTGCTTCTTTTGGGCGACGAAGTAGATGCCGCCGTCCCAATGTGAGGCAATCCGATTGGCGGCGCTGTCGCTGGTGGTGAGCTGGAGGAGCATGCGCGCGTCGAGCTCGCCCATGACGCCAACGTCATAAGGTCTATAGTTGCGGTCGAGCAGAGGGTGGACGTTGGGCAAAGTGAGCACGGGCACTTTTGCGTGGCTCTCATAGGCCGCGGGGTCCATTACCTGATAGGTGCTGGATGGAGGGTTGTTGAGGGTATCGGCAAAGGCGCCCCGTTTGCCTTCGTCGCGGAGCAGCTCGATTTCGAAGCGAAGGCCTTCGCGGTAAGGGAAGATGAGCGATTCACGGAGCACGCGCGGAGCGCTGGCCATGACGGGCGAGCCCTTGGTATCGTCGGTGAGATCGCTCAAGTGGTTGAGGATAAAGTCCGGGTTCTGGGCGATGCTGATGCCGTGGGGAGCCAGGGCGTAATCGATGTAGGTAACCATGGCCTGGCCTTCGAGGACTGCCTGCCGTGCCGTATCGTCTTCGTCGACGCGAATATGGCGGTTGTCCTGAGTGACGTTGCGGGAGATGCCGTCGAGGGACTTATTGCCCCATTTCTGCAGGTTTACGTACTGATCCTGCAAGGCGTGCATGAGTTCGTGGGCAAGGACGGGTTTCTGCTCCTTTGGGGCGATCCAGTTGAGCATATAGACGGTTTTGGTTTTGCTGTCGTAGTAACCGGCGATTTGCTCCTTGAGGAGCTTGACCATGAACGGGCCGAGGTCGAAGTTTTGAGGCAGGAGTCCGAATTTTTTGAGGATGATGGCGGAGCGCATCATGCGTTTGGAGTCTTTGCCATTTTTCAGTTTGGACTCGAGGTATTTCTCGACATCGGCGCGCGTGGTGAGCTTGCGCTTGACCGGGTGCTTGATGGGGAGGCCGGAATCGCGGGAGTCGAACCGCATGATCTGGTCGACAGAAGCGAAGAGCTCTTTCGCCTGCTGGGCCGTGATGACGGAGTCCGGCTTTTTTGCCGCGGCCTTCGTGTGGGGTGGCGGCGCTTCGGGCCGCGGGGCGGGGGTTTTGCCGGGGTGGATAGTGGATTGGGCCGCGGACTGCGCCGAAGCCATGGCGCCGAAGGCCGCGCAAAGGGAAAGGACGGCCGCAGCGGCTGTAATACGAAAAGGAAAGGAGAATTTCATACCTGAATATCCTGAGCAGTGAGCGCGAAGCCGGTGATTCCAGTACCTCCGGCAGATGCCGGGCCCCATTGAGCCCGCTTATAATCAAGGGTGAGCCTACACATGAGTGAAATTTCCGGAGCGATCACTCCGCTGGCACTGTTTTCGACTGAGAAGGACGGCGAGATTGCCCTCTGCATGCACCAGGGAAGGCAAATGGTGCGGCAATGGCGCGATCCTCAGCAGGAGCTCCTCTCGATTCTGGGTTTGGCGGCGGTTTACGACCTTGGATACCGCTGCCTGTTGCGTGTGAGCGGCGGCGACCAGGTGCGCTGGCTCAACGGGATGATCACGAATACAGTCAGGGATCTTGAGCCCAGCCGCTCGAATTACAGTTTTGTGCTCAATGCGCAGGGACGAATCCTTGGCGATGCTACGGCTTACCGTTGCTCCGATCATATCCTGCTGGCTACGGACGAGTCTCAGGCCGAGGCGCTCATGGCCCACTTTGACCACTTCATCATCATGGACGATGTGGAGCTGGGAAAGGTCAACGGGCAGACGGCGCTTGGTGTGGCGGGTCCACGGGCTGAGGCCGTGCTTGGCACCGCGGGGCTGAAGACGCCGGAGGGCGAGTGGAGCTTCGTGGAGTGCGACTGGGAGGGTCACCGCGTCATGGTATCGCGGGAGTACTCTCCGGTGACGCAGAGATTTGCGATCTGGCTCCCGGAAGCGAGTGCAGCGCGACTGTGGGAGAAGCTGCGCGAGGCAGGCGTGGAGCCGGCAGGGATTGACGCACTGGAAATGCTGCGCGTAGCCGAAGGCGTGCCGCTTTATGGCGTGGATTTTGACGAGAAATATCTGTCGCAGGAAGTGGACGCGGTGAGGCCGCTGCACTTCCAGAAGGGCTGCTACCTTGGGCAGGAGATTGTGGAGCGGATTCGCTCGCGCGCGACGGTGCACCGGCAGATGCGACTGCTGGAGCTGGAGGGCTCGCAGCCGGAGTTGCCGGCGCAGATTATGGCCGAGGGGCAGGCAGTGGGTGAGATCACGAGCGTAGCCGAGATTGCGCTGCCGGGCGGGCGGAAAACGCTCGCGCTGGGCATGGTGCGCAACGAGCCGGTAGCCCGCAACCTGGGATTGACCTGTGCGGCGGGTACGGTACGAGTTCTGGATGCCGAAGAGGTGGCCAGTCTTCGCAAAAATTTGCAGGATTACGCAAGTCAGCATGCGGCGGTTAGTTAAGGATCGTCGCGGAGAGAGTTATGGACGAAAAGACCGGATTTACAGTTACCGACCGCCGCAAGTTCACCTCTGAGGGTGATTTGCGCGATGAGAGCACCAGCAGCCAGGCAAGTGAAACATCTGCGCCGGAAGCCGCGAAGGCTCAGGCCGACAATGTAGTGAGCATGCCGCGCAGGGAGCCCCCTGCAGCGGAGCCGGCCGCGGAGGCGAGCCGTGAGCCAGATGCCGAAGAATCCGAAGAGGGACGGCCGATTACGGACGAAGAGTCCGCCGAGCAGCATGCCGCTTATCGGGCATCGTCTGAAAGTCTCGACCAGATGCTGAAGCAGGCGAATCCGGGCATGGAAGCTACCGGTCCGGTGACGTTTGAGCATGTCATTCAGTCAATTTATCTTTCGGCGATGATTGCGATGGGTGCGGGTACGGAACCGGGCCAGAAGCCGCGGGTGGATATTCTTGGCGCACGCCAGAGCGTAGACATGCTGGGCGTACTGCAGGAGAAGACCAAGGGCAATTTGAACGAGCGCGAGCAGCGCATGCTGCAGAATGCGCTTTTCGAGCTACGAATGATGTTCCTGGAAATCACCAACGCCATTGCGCAAGCCGCTCAGAAGCCACCTACGGGCCGGGGATAACGTTCACGCTTCAGGATGAAAGCCGAAATTGTCATTCTCGGGAGCGGCACGTCGATGGGCGTGCCCACGCTCGGCTGCACCTGCGCGGTGTGTACGTCGCCGGATGCCAGGAATCGCCGGCTGCGGCCTTCGATTGCGATTGAGTGGCAGAACCGGCGGGTGGTGGTCGATACGGGGCCGGATTTTCGCGAGCAGGCGCTGCGCGAGGGGATTCAGCGAGTAGATGCGGTTTTCTATACGCACGCGCACGCGGATCACATCCTGGGCCTGGATGATTTGCGGCCGTTGAGCTACCCGCACAGGCCGGGGCATCTGCCGCTGTATGCCGATGCGGAGACGGCTGCGATTCTGGAGCGCGTGTTTGAATACACATTTTCGCCGGAGTCGCAGTATCCAACGCGGGCGCGTGTGAAGTTGCATACGATTGCAGGACACGATACGACGGAAGTGAACGGAGTGACGTTTCAACGTGTGCCGCTGCAGCACGGCCCCACGGAGGTTTCAGGGTTCCGGTTCGGTTCGGCGGCATATCTGACGGACATGAAGTCGATCCCCGAGTCGAGCTTGCCGTTGCTTGAGAATCTGGACGTGATGATTCTGGATGGGCTGAGGCCGCAGGCGCATCCGAGCCACGCGAATCTTGAGGAAGCACTGCGATGGGTGGAAGTGCTAAAGCCGCGGCGCGCCTGGCTGACGCACATGTCGCACGAAGTGGACCATGAGACGACGGAGGCCGCGTTTCCGCCGAATGTGCGCCTGTCCTACGACGGATTGAGAATTCCGATTGAAATCTGACATGCAAGTATTCCGCTCGCTGGCTGATATTCCCGACATGCCGGGCCGCTCCGTGGTGGCGATTGGCAATTTCGATGGGGTGCATTGCGGGCACCAGGCGATTCTGGCGGAGGTTCGCAAGCGCGGCCAGATGCGAGGAGCGGTTTCGGTGGCGGTGACTTTCGATCCGCATCCTGTGCGAGTGCTACGTCCAGAGATGGCTCCAAAGCTGATTACGCCGATGCCGCAGCGCCTGGAGTTGCTGGCGCAGACGGGCATCGATGCGACGCTGATTCTGCCATTCACGGAAGAGTTTTCGCAGACGCCGGCATATGATTTTGCCGATCAGGTGCTGGCGCGAGCATTGCGTGCCGTTGAGGTGCATGAAGGCGAAAGCTTTCGCTTTGGGCGCGATGCCGAGGCGGGCACGGAAGACCTGATTCGTTTTGGCAAGCAACTGGGCTTTGAGGTTTTCGGGCATCGGGCGCTGATGGTGCGCGGAATCACGGTGTCGAGCAGCGAGGTGCGCCAGCGGATTGTTGCGGGCAATACGAGCCTGGCACGGGCGCTGCTGGGGCGGGCGTTTTCGATTGAGTCGACGCAGGAGCGGGGCCGCGGAGTGGGGAGCAAGCTGCTGGTGCCGACAATCAATCTTGCACCGTATGCGGAGCTGACGCCTGCGAATGGCGTTTATGTGACGCGGGTACGGGTTGGGGAGCGCTGGTTTGAGGCGGTGACCAATTGCGGGGTGCGGCCTACATTTGGAGTGGAGAGCTACGCGATCGAGTCCTACCTGTTGAATTTTGAGCCTGTGGAGATCGAACCTGAGACGCCGGTGGAAGTGTGTTTTCTAGCACGGCTGCGCGAAGAACAGAAGTTTCCGTCGGCGGAAGCGCTGAAGGAGCAGATCATACACGATGTGGCGAAGGCGAAGCGATATCACGGGCTGGCGGCTGCCAGCCGCTAGGAGCCAGCTTTTGTCTCCAGTTCCCAGTGTTTGGCAGGCGGGATTGCCGCGGGCGCGGAACGAGTGTGGGAGTCTGAGCCACAGATTGCTCGATTGCGTTCCGCCGAGGCGAAAACTTCGCTCGACACGGCCCGCCTTTGAATCATCTCGACCGCGGAGTGGATGAGCCTTTGCTCGGAATGATGGGTCCGAAAGGACACGCCCAGCGCGAGATGGATTTCCTGAGATGCTGCGATTTGCGCAGGCTTGGTGAATCGATTTGCCATATGGCCTGCAACGGGCGTATCTTGCGGTCAATCGTTTTATCAGGAGATTTCGGATGCGTTCTTTGCTGCGCTGGCTGGGTTGCGTTCTGGTGATGGGGTGCGTTGCGTTGCCGTCGGGTGCGCAGACGGAAGCGAGCGGAGGGTTGGCGATTCCGGCGCCGACTGCGGAGCACCAGAATTTCAAGGTCGCAGTGTATATCCCGGTGAACGTGGTGGAAAGGATGTACAGCGACCATGCATGGCTCGAGAGCTCATGGAAAGAGATTACGAGCCATGTGAAGGTGGACAAGGTTTACATCGAGACGTATCGCAGCCGGAACATCGCGAGCAGCGCGGCGATCGACGGTGTGAAGCAATTCTTCAAGAGCCAGGGCGTTGAGGTTGCCGGAGGGATTGCGTATTCGGACAGGGACAACGGGCAGTTCAAGTCCTTCTGCTACACGAATCCGGCGGATCGCGCGTATGTGAAGCGCGTGGCGGAGCTCACGGCGCGGCATTTCAACCACATTATTCTGGACGATTTTTTCTTCAACAATACGAAGACGCCTTCGGACATTGCGGCGAAGGGGAATCAGAGCTGGTCGCAGTTTCGCTTGAAGCTGATGGATGAGGTTTCGCGCGACCTGGTGGTGGGTGCGGCGAAGTCGGTGAATCCGAAAGTGCAGATTGTGATCAAGTTTCCGAACTGGTATCCGGATTTTCATGCGAACGGCTACGACCTGAAGAACGAACCGCACATATTCAGCGGGATCTATACGGGTACGGAAACGCGAGATCCGGTGATTACGGACCAGAATCTGCAGCAGTACGAGAGCTACGAGATCATCCGCTACTTTGACAATGTAGCGCCGGGCGAGAATGGCGGTGGATGGGTAGATACATTCAGCATCCGGTATGTGGACCGCTATGCAGAAGAGCTGTGGGACACGATGCTGGCGAAAGCGCCGCAGATCATGCTGTTTGAGTATACGGCGCTGCTGAGGCCGGCGATGCCGGGAGATCGCGGAGAGTGGGCGAATCTGCCGACGAGTTTTAACTACGAGAAGCTGTACGGGAGAGAGATGTTCCGCATGAGCAAGTTCGGCTTCCATATCCACTATCCGACATTCGCGGCAGTAGCCGGAGATGCTCTGGCGGAGATCGACCCACTGGTGGGTAAGCTGGGGACGCCGATGGGGATTGATTTGTATCGGCCGTATTACTCGACGGGTGAGAAGTTTCTAGAAGAGTATCTGGGGATGATGGGGATACCGATCAACATGGTGCCGGAGTTTCCGAAGGGTGCGAAGATGCTGATCCTGACGAAATCGGCGGCGGCAGACCCAAATATTGTGCAGGAAATCAAGGGCAACCTGATGGCGGGCGGTGATGTGGTGGTGACATCAGGGTTGGTGAAGGCGCTGGAGCCGCGTGGTTTCGGGAGCATTTGCGAGTTGCATGTGGCGGACCGGCAGTTGCGAATTGATAAGTACTGGTCGGCATTTGGCGCGGGCAATGGAACTGCGATGGGTTCGACGCCGGGCAAGGATGAGGTGATGGTTCCGGCAGTGGTGTATGAGACGAACGATGCGTGGCCGGTGGTGCGGGGCACTGCGAATGGGTATGGCGCGCCTCTGTTGCTGATGGATCACTACGGGCACGGGAATTTGTTTGTGCTGACTATTCCGGACAACTTTAACGACTTGTACGATTTGCCACAGCCGGTGTTGACGTCGATCAAGAGCTACATCATGCGGAGTTTTCCGGTGACGATGGATGCGCCGAGCCAGGTGAGCCTGTTTGCTTATAACAACGGGACTTTTGTGGTGGAGTCTTACCGGAACAAGCCGGTGACCGTGACGGTTTCTGTGCTGGGCGAAGGCAAAAAACTCGAGAACCTGGTGACAGGCGTGCAGCTTACAGGCGAGACGATCCAGCATCCCATGCTTGCGCAGATGCCGGGTGCTTCCGCACGAACGAGCTTTACGGTGACGGTGCTGCCACACAGCTATGTGGGGTTTAGAGCTGAGTAGAGATGGCGGTTTGGGAGGGGAAGACCGGGGTCTTCCCCAGCCAGGCAGTCGGGCACTCAGTGGTGCATTGCTGCGCGGTTGTGAAATTTCCACTTTTCAAGAGTTGTGTTTGTTCTGGCTGTCAGCGTGCCACTGCCTGCTGCGACCGGATGCGGAAGCCGTCCGGGTCCTTGCCGCGAACATTGCGCCACCAGACCTGAAAGGTGGGTACATTGATCGTGACGATGAAGAGTTTGCGAAGTTTGCCCGGCGGGCATTGGAGCGGGCGGACGCCGTGCCAGGAATGCGGAGTTCGCTGGAATAGCAGGCTTCTATTCCCCCAAGGTTCGAGCGAGGCGGCGACGTTGAGGTCATCAAAGCTGGGAGCGGAATGGGCGCGGAAGCGCCGGCCGCTGTCGAGAATGAGGATTTCGCCTCCCCAAGCCGGATTCCAGTCCTCTTGAGTATTGAAGTAGAAGATGTGGGTGGCCAATTTGCGGACTGCATCACAGTGCGGGGATACGGCGCAGCCTTCCCATGCGTAATACCACTCGAAGGTAAGGATGAACTTGTGCGGGCCGAGCATGCGGCGGAGGAAAGCCTGGTATTCGCTGCCTTGTAATTCGGCGATGAATTCCTTCCACGGAGCTGCGAGCTCGAGATCGGGCCTGTA
>JAJZIF010000546.1 GCA_021810735.1 Acidobacteriota bacterium | reverse complement strand
ACGTGATGCGGTGGTTGTGGAAGGATTGGCCCAATCCGGTTCAGGCTGGCTCGAGCAGGAACTCCATGATTCGCGCGGTGTTGCAGCCCGGCGAAAACTGGCAGCGTTGTTCGACCGGCCCAGCAAACACGCCCAGCAAATCTTCCGACGTTTCGATCTATCGAAGCCCTTCCGTTGTAACGACTCATTCAACAGCAGCCGCCTTGGCCAGCGACTCTGCCGGGCGCGTGTATGTCCAGGATCCTTCCAGCGGCAGAATCGATCGCATCGGCGAGGACGGAATCGCGAAGCTCTACGCCAAGGTCAGCCCCGGCAACAACGGTCTCGCGTTGGGTCCCGACGGACGGTTATATATTGCAGAAACGGCGGAAGCGAGAATTTCCGCCTTGAGCGAGAGCGGCCCCGCGGTAGTTATCGCCGAGGGCATTCGTGGCACTGGGTTGACTGTCACGCATACAGGAAACATCTACGTTGCGGAATCGAACGACGCCGTTTCCACGTCCGGCAAAGTCTGGCTGATTCGTCCCAATGGCACAAAGACCGCCGTCGCCGAGGGTCTGAATGGACCCTCGGGAATTTCTTTTACCCCGGATGGATTGTGGCTGTGCGTCGCCGAGGGCAAGGGGCATCATGCGTACAACTTCCAGGTGCAGCCAAACGGAGAACTCAAGTATGGTGAGCCGTACTACTGGTTCCACGTTCCCGACAGGGCAAACGATAGCGGAGTCGGCCAGATGTGCATGGACAGAGGTGGTGCCGCGTACGCGGCCACGCGCATGGGCGTTCAAGTCTTCGATCGCAACGGACGGGTCAGAGCCATTTTGCCGGTAGCCGACAGCCAGTTGGCCGGGATTTGTTTCGGCGGCCCCGATCTTCAGACGCTCTATGTTTCCACCGGCAACGCGGTCTATCGACGCAAAGTAAAAACCGTTGGAATGCCCGCATGGGAGGCGCCCATCGTGCTGCCTCCGGCATCGGCAGGATAATTCGCAGACAATCGGGTAGATCGAGCTCCAGCCGGGAAGCCCTTCCTGTTCACAGCGTGGTGCTGACTTCTCTTCCCTTTGGCACCAGCTCCGCGCCTGGCAGGACAATTTTCGCCTGTATTTTCCTGAAGCCGAACATCACCGCGACCTGAGGAGCGACGTAGCGCGTCAGCCACATAACAACAAGTATCAGGGGGATGTAATGACCCCACAGTTGGGGATGCACGGGCAAAAGCAGACCCGGCGCGGCGAAGGCAGCGTAGGAAACCAGAACCAGTCCCCACGGACTCTCGCGAGCATCGCCAAAGACTCCATTCAGAATGATGAACGTCAAAAAATACATAATTGGCATCACGACGACAACGCCCGACCAGCCAAACTCGCGAAAGGCATCGCCAATCGGCGCGAACGCAACGGCGGTTGTATAGTCTTCCGGGCTGGATTCGCCCGTCTCACGTCCGTAGACGTTTCCCAACGAAAGACTGGCGCGCCCTGGCCAGAGCATATGCGGAACCACCATTTCGAAACCGGCGATCAAATAATCTGGCCCAATCGGCCCGGTATGCTGCGTGATTTCAATGAGTCGGTCATCCTGGCAAATCAGGGACTCGCGATCCATCAGGCCTTCCGGATGGTCGTAACAGAGCGAGACTTGGTTCACATCCTCATTCGACTTTAAGGAATCGGCGTACCACGCATACATCGCGGGAATGGTGTTTGGATTCCTCAACAAACTGATCGTTGCATCGACAGTACCGGTAAGTGTTGGCTGGCGAGTCATGGCGCGCGCATATTGCGCCCAAGGGAATAGAAAACCGACGGCGAATGCCAGCCACCCCAGAATGACGATCACTTGCAGCGGTCGGAAACGATATTCGAGCGCGCCGCAAACCAGAAAATACGAGAGAAATGGCGCATACATCCCTTGCTTGGAAGCCGCGATGAAACCGAATCCCGCAACGTACAGAATGCTGGCCAGAACAATCCAGTTCATGCTGCGCTGTCCGCGACTGATGCAAATCTCATAATAAGTTGCGAGAATCGTCGCCATGGGAATGAAGATATTCAGCTGGTTCAGCGCCGCCCACACAGTTCCGTTGGCGCCTGTGTTGTAATTCGTCAAGAGAATCTGGCTGAACAAGCCAATGACCAGCAGGCCCGCGGATGTGTTTTTCAGGTTTTCGAGATCTCTTGCGGTGAAACGAACAATGTTGCGCCTGGTGGAAAATTTGCGGCTCAGTCCTGCGGCCATTAGAATCCCCGCCCACCCAATCGCAGTGGCCGCAATTGTGATCAGCGGCTGTTCGAAATGACGATTCGACGGCTCCCACGTCAGCACTTTCACAACGATCAAGCCGACAAACGTGGGAATCGCCATGAAAATTACAAAGGCGCCGCTCACCGTCCCCAGCCCGTTCAGGACATTGAAGGCAAGCGCGCTGAAAACGATGGCCAGCGATCCTAAAAACGCGAAGACGGGGTCAGAGCCGTCCAGCAACTGCGCGAACAGCAGCAACAGCACCACGATCAGCACATGATTGATGTTGATTCGCGTTGGATAGGGTATGCGCATGATCCAAATTTCCGACTGCCAAGACCGATGCAGCGAATCTCTATTCTATGGTTCTTACTTGCAGGCGTGTTGCGAATGACTCACTGCGTGGCGATTTCGATGCTATCGAAATATGTGCATTCATAGCGGGCCCGGACTATGGATCCAATTTTCATTCCGAATTCGATTGCATTTCAACCGCCGCCGCTCGGTGAGCAGCCATTTCCATCCTCATATATCGGGTCAGTTGCGAGTATATCAACCAGTCCAGGGTCGCCACCCGCTCCGCAACATGCAGGCCAACCTACCCGGGCGCGTTGCGGGCTCATCTCTGCCATGGGAAACCACGCCTTCAAATTCCTGTGTATGCCCATCGAAACATAGAATGCGACAATACGGTATATGCGCTTTCAAGCGGCGCTTCGGGCGCGAATATCATGCTGCAACTGACCCGCGCCGGAAAGCGCTTTGGCCACAAACTCCTCTTCGAAAAA
>JAJZIF010000545.1 GCA_021810735.1 Acidobacteriota bacterium | reverse complement strand
TGTGTCGTTCCTGGGTTACGGCATCAAGCTTGCATGCTGGGGCAATCGGCCGGCAGGCGTGTTGGGTGTCGATCCAATTCGGTTTGGACCAAGGAATACGAACACAATCCGATAGCACCTGCAAGACATGGGAGAAATGTTGTAATCTGCTGATGCCGCCGGCTACGAACCAGCAGTACCGTTGATCGCAATGGGTCGCGCGATGCGCCCATTACACACTGACGGATGCCTTCGCGAGAATACCTCCATCGCAAACCAGATGGGACCCGGTAACATAGGAAGATTCTTCAGAAAGCAGCCAGGCTACAGCGCGCGCCGGATCTTCAGGTTGTGCCAACCTGCCCAACGGAATCTCAGTGGAGAGTTGTGCGCGTAAACGTATAACTTCGGCAGCGTCAATGTTTCTCCACATCAATGGCGTCTCCGTGGAACCCGGTACGATGGCATTCACTCGGATTCCATAAGATGCATAATCGATAGCCATGCAACGCACCAAGGACGAGATGCCGCCCTTGGTCGCGCTATAAGCACCTGCTGCACCGGCCGCGAGCGCTACGAATCCAGTTGGCGAAGATGTGCAGACAATGGAGCCGGGAACCGTAGCCTCTATCATGTGTCGAAGGCTATGCTTACACGAAAGGAAGACGCCAGTGAGATTTGTTTCGACAACATGGCGCCAAGTTGCTACGGGAAGTTCGTGAATGAAACCTCGGATTCCAATTCCGGCATTGGCGAAAAGTCCATAAGGCGGACCCAGCCGCACAAAAATATTTGCGAATGACTCCTCGACCTGCTCTTCCACTGTTACATCACAAGACAGTCCGAGTACATTTCCGGCGCCGCTCCGCAATGCCTCTTCTGCCGTTCTTTTTGCCCCATCGGCATTGATGTCGAGTACACCAATGTTATCGCCGCGCGCAGCGCAAATCAGCGCCACGGCTTTGCCAATGCCGCTGCCTCCGCCTGTTATGACGATTGTGCGTGTTCCCGCGAAATTAGAAGCCATGATCACTCTTCCTCTAGCGTCTTAGAAAACCATTTCGTACAAATCTTACTCTCGACAGTCCGAAAACTCTAACTAAGACTTCTTTGCTGCGATAACGGGTGTGCGAGTATGAGAAGTACACTCGCCGACCAAGTATACGATGGATCCCGTCCATCGTTACTCGTCGCATTTAAATCTGGCATAAAGAACCCTGAGCCTGTTATAGGTTGATAATTTTCCGCAAATCCGCTGCGAGCTACCATGCGGCAGAAGTGAACTCGCATTGCATGCGCCAGGTCGGGCCTTCCGGCATCCTCCAGCCCCTGCGACAACATCATCATTGTGGGCGCCCAAATCGGTCCTCGCCAGTATCCATTCGGATTAAAAAACGGGCTGTTGATCTCTTCTGGCGCAAAGCCATTCCGTGTAAGAAAGCGTCCGTTTTCCATAAGGTGGGCAATCAACCGATCTCGGAATGGTTCAGGCAGCCGCTTCCCAAGGATCAAAGGCAAATAAAGAATCAGACTGCTCGTTGGAGCTACTTTATGATTGAAAGCGCGCAATGCGACGAATTGGGTACGATTCCAGTATTTGTCCATTAGCAATTTCAACAGAGCATCGCTTCGCTTATGCCACATTTGAGCGTCCGATTGTTTTCCGAGCCTCGCAGCTATCTTGGAGAGCTCATCCATCTGGACAACAAGAAGCGCTGCCAGATCGGGTGTTTCAATCGGTGGTGAACTGAAGAAGATGGTGGTGTTGTCCCAGCCGGAATCATCTCCGTGGTCATATTCCGGCAGCCCGTCATGATCCGCATCGCGATATCAAAAATACCAGTCCGTCCACTTAGATAATGGCTCGTACACTTCGTTCAGCTTCTTCGAGTCGATAGAGTTGCTGTGGGCTATCATCCAGGCAAGAACCCATCCCTGCACCGGAGGCTTCGTATGCTTCCACGATTCCTTTCATCATTCATTACGTCCGGCAGTTGCCCGCTCTTATCCTGATTGTCGAACGGGATCATGGCCTCGCTCATGCGCGCGCTGATGGCGAATCCGATCGGTCCCTGCGAACCATCGGCGCGCTTCTCGTCGCGCAGCCAGCCAGGCAACTCCTTCTCGTGGCTGGCCGAATAGCCGCGATAATAGAAGCTTGTCACCGTCTCCGGCAGCGCCGCGAAGGCTCGTTTCGCCCCCGCCAGTGGGGCCATCATCGCCGGCACGTTGCCGTCGCGAAACTCATCGGCCAGGACCACATCCATCTCCGCCCATACCGCCAGCATCGGCTGATAGCCGCGCTCGCCTTCATAGGTGCGCAGCGCCTCCCGCTTGTGGCTCTCGATGATGGTCGCGTCTTGGTCCACCGTCGCAATGCGCTGCTCCGGCTCCGGCCCGTCTCTGGCCTGCTCCAGCTTCTCCTCGCAATGGAACCGGTTCAGAAACTGCCGCGCCGCTTCCGGAGAAGGAACCTCATGCCCCAGCATTTCTTTCAGCCCGGCATCGTCGTGAAAATGCTGGAAGTCGTCCAGGCACTCGCCGCCCACCGCGTTCAGCACCACGAAGCTCTCCACCATCGTGGCTTCGTCGTAGCCGCGCTCCCGCTGCTTAATCTGCACATACTGACGCACCCTGGCCGACACGCCCAGGGTGCGGAACGCCTGCACCACCAGCGGCACGCCGCCCCAGGCGGTCAATGTTTCCTGCAGCGGCTCATCATCAATCTCAAACAACAGCGGAGATTCGGTCGGCGAAGGCTTCCTGGGTGGATTCATGTCCACATCGTAACCGCTGCTCGCACCTCAAAGGTGCAGGAAAATAGACCCTAGACACTCCTCATTTACCCCGCATCCATCCACTCCACGCGGCTTTCTGGATATCGCATCAACTTGAACGCAATCGTATCCACGGATCAGGGGTGTAATACTAGCCAAAGGTATTTGAAATTATGAAACCAGGGGTCGCCTGTCCGATGATCTTGTTATCCCGACGAGAGCAAAGGGAGGCGACCGATGGAGAGGTTCACCAAGCTGTTTGGCAGCCTGATCGTTT
>JAJZIF010000544.1 GCA_021810735.1 Acidobacteriota bacterium | reverse complement strand
TCCAACTTTTTGGCGTCCTTTGCCCAGCACAATGGGTTCTGGGACCAGCGTTTTTGCAGTCTCAAACTTCCGCGCCAGCCGCAGCATGTTGTTTTCGTAATCGTCGGCGCGCTCCGAGTACTGTGCTTTGTCGTTGTGGCCGGTGCCGCGCGTAAAATAAGCGGCGCTCGGATGGTCCGTTCCCGGCAGGGTGCGATACGGAATCGCATCGCCGTCCACATCTTTGTAGCGCGCGAACCCGCCCAATTCTTCCAGTTGTTTGGCGTCGAGAACTTTGCCGCGCGTGATCGGCTTTTCTGGATATTCAAACGGCTCGGACATCCAGTTGTTCATTCCCAGATCGAGGTCCGAGAGAACGAATACCGGCGTCTGCATCTGTTCGGCAAGATTGAACGCCTCGGTCGCAAACTCGAAACACTCTTTCACCGATCCGGGAAGCAGCATGACATGTTTGGTATCGCCATGGGAAAGCCCGGCAATAAAGGTCAGATCGGCTTGCGAGGTGCGGGTTGGCAATCCAGTGGAGGGACCGGTCCGCTGAACGTCGAAAATGACGCCGGGAATTTCGGCGTAGTAGCCGAGCCCCGAAAACTCCGCCATCAGTGAAATTCCAGGGCCGGAGGTCGCAGTCATCGAACGCGCGCCCGCCCACCCCGCGCCCATCACCATGCCAATGGCCGCCAGCTCATCCTCCGCCTGCACAATCGCGAAGCTCGCCTTGCCGTCCGGCTCGACGCGATACTCTTTCATGTACTCGATCAGGTCCTCAACCACCGAGGACGATGGCGTGATCGGATACCATGTCACCACCGTGACCCCGGCGAACATGGCGCCCATGGCGGCGGCTTCATTTCCGTCGATGATGATTTTGCCTTGCGTGGCATTCATCGGCTCCACAATGTATGGATCCTGCTTGGTGAGCGAACTGGCGGCATAATCGAAACCTGCGCGGACCGCCTTCAGGTTCAGTTCCGCCGCTTTCACCTTCTTGGCAAACTGTCTGCGGACCGTCTTCTCCACCCACTCCATGTCGATCGAAAGCAGTTGCGCCGCGACCCCGACATAGATCATGTTCTTGACCAGCTTGCGAATCTTGGCGTCCGCGCCCGTGGATGCGGCCAACTGGTCGAACGGCACGGGATAATACGTCAGGTCCTCGCGCAGATGGTCGAGCTTGAGCGACTGATCGTAGATGACCGCCCCGCCGGCCCCGAGCGAGAGCACGTCCTGCTCGGCGGTTTCCGCGTTCATCGCAATCAGAACGTCAATGTCCGTCTTCCGCGCCACCCATCCGTGCTTGCTGACCCGGATGGTGTACCAGGTGGGAAGTCCCGCGATATTGGAGGGAAAAAGATTCTTCCCTCCCACGGGAACACCCATCCGAAAAATGCTGCGGAGCAGGACGTTGTTGGCGGATTGCGAACCGGAACCGTTGACGGTGGCAATCTGGATGGAGAAATCGTTGACAATCTGCAGGATGCCACTGGCAGGGCCCGACGTTGGCTGGCTCTGCACCAAAAGATCACTGGTGGTCATGGTAAAAATAAATTCCTTCCATGTTGGGGGATATTTTCATCGGTAAGTCCACGAAATTTTCAGGCCGCCGGAGTCTCATGTCAAATCATTCGATCGGGGTTCGTGCCGCGGTTGCGAGACCTGGTCGTTTCCGGGATATCTCTCTACCGCTCCACCTCGTTGTATTGTAGTCCAGCCTCACCGGGGGCATATTGGACATGGCTTTATGAACCTGCCGTATCTGGAACATACACAATCCCATAAGCATCCGGCCTGCGTGCAATCGACCCGGCTGTTCGACGGAGCGTTCTTCTCCTGTACCCGCCAATCTTCCGCCCCTATGGCAGCCCCCACGCTAAAAACCCGCCGGACGCAAAGTGTAACTGCTCAGCGTCTTGATGTAGTTGCCGCGTTCCAGTGGGGAGGGATCGGGGACCGAGCGGCGGCTCAGGCTGCCGCGCATCTGGTCGATCGATCGATACTCGTGCTCTTCCATCCAGTCCACCATGTCGACCTGGATGCTGGTCAGTTGCACGACACCCCGCGCCAGCAGTTCGGAAACGGTCATCGCAACCTGCGCGCCAGCCATAACGGCCTTCAAAACGTCTTCCGCGCTGTGGACTCCGCCGGTCACCGCCAGCGCCGCCCGCACGTTACCGTAGAGAATCGCAATCCAATGCAGCCGAAGCAGCAATTCTTCCGGCCGGCTCAGCGTAAGCCGGGGAATGACATCCAGATTTTCGATATCGAAGTCGGGCTGATAAAAACGATTGAACAACACCAGCGCGTCGGCCCCGGCCTCATCGATTTGACGTGCCAGGTGCGGAATGCTGGTGTATTGCGAAGAAAGTTTTACCGCGATCGGCAGTTGCGTGTGTTGTTTTACCTGGCGCACCAGCTCCACAATTCCCTGTTCGACGGCGAGGCTGGACACTAAAGGATCCGTCACCAGCGAATAGGTATTCAGTTCGAGAGCGTCCGCGCCGGCCTGTTCGATCTCCTTGGCAAAGCGCACCCACCCCCCGGCCGTAGCCCCATTCAGACTCGCGATAATGGGAAAACTGCACCGGCTCTTGGCGCCGCGAAGCAGGCCGAGATAGGAATCCTGTCCCTGGCGATAATCCTCATACGCCGGAAAGTAGCTGAGCGACTCGGCGAAGGATTCCGTCCCGCGAGAGATATCGCGATCGAGGGCATTGCTTTCCAGCGTCAACTGCTCCTCGAAGATTGACGGCAGCACCACGGCGGCAGCCCCGGCATCTTCCAGGCGCAGAATGTTCTCCACGGATTCCGTCAGCGGCGAGGACGAAACCACCAGCGGATTCTTCAGTTTCAGGCCGAGATACTCGGTGCTTAGATCCATCATTTCCCGTCCTTGCCTTTGCCCAGCGCCACCACTTCGCCTTCTTGTTCCGGCGGAGCGATATTCGGACTGGCGCCGCGTCCGGCCATGGCGGCGCGTCCGGAGTAGACACGCCATTCCCGCTCAACATCTTCCTGCGCTTCCAGCAGAAGTTTCTTCGCCACGTCCGGATG
>JAJZIF010000024.1:2674-17982 GCA_021810735.1 Acidobacteriota bacterium | reverse complement strand
GGCGAGTGAGCCATGATGCGCGCGGGCCAGCGGCTCTCCGGCAAGCTCATTGATCGCTCCCGCGAGCCGTTCGGCAAGCCGCCGGCTGTTGACAAAGAGCAGCGTCGATTGGCGCTCGCGGATGATCTCCACCAGCCGTGGATGGATAGCGCTCCAGATCGAGGTTCGCCTGGGGCCATCTGCAACCGGACTGAGAGACGCCTCTTCCAACTGGCCAAGCCTGGCCATGTCCTCCACCGGCACTTCTACTCGCAGATTGAGTTGCTTGGGCTCGTGCGCCTGCACGATGGTGACGGGGCGAAATGTGTGCGGAGGCTCATCGTTCCTGATCCATTCGGAGGCTGCCTGCGGCACGCCCACAGCCGCCGTCGACGAAGACTGGTCACTGTTTTCTGGATCTGAAGGCGACTCAGCTCCGGCCAGAAAGTGCGCCACTTCTTCGAGCGGACGCTGCGTGGCAGAGAGCCCGATGCGCTGCAGCGGCTTTCGGGCGATTGCCTGTAATCGTTCCAGGCTGAGTGCAAGGTGCGCACCGCGTTTGGTGGGAACGAGTGCGTGAATCTCGTCGATGATGACAGTCTCGATGGTGCGCAGCGCAGCTGCCGCCTCAGAAGTGAGCAGAAGGTAGAGCGACTCCGGCGTGGTGATGAGAATATCGGTGGGCATCCGGCGAAAGCGGCTCCGCTCACGCTGTGGAGTGTCGCCGGTACGCACACTGATCTCCGGCCGGTGAACGGGCACGCCACGACGCGCAGCCAGGTCGGCAATCCCTGCCAGCGGAGTGCGCAGGTTGCGTTCGACATCGACGGCCAGCGATTTGAGCGGGCTGATGTAGAGGATCCGACAACCACGCTCCTCGGGAGCATCATGCAGCATCAGACGGTCAAGGCACCAGAGGAACGCCGTCAGCGTCTTCCCGGTCCCGGTCGGTGCAAAGATCAGAGTATTCTCGCCACGCGCAATCGCAGGCCAGCCCATGCTTTGCGGCGCCGTCGGGCGGTCGAAGGCGCCGCGAAACCACGCTGCCGTGACCGGATGAAAAACTTCGAGCACGCGTGAGGCCTCGTCTTTGGCCGGAATGGATCTGGTCCTCGCAGTTCGGGTTTTGCGGGTTTCTGCCACCAGTCTGAGGATAGCTCCGGCGCGGTGCGGCGGTTTGTGATGGCGCAGCCGTGACGTGCCGTCGCACCGGGCTACATCTATTGCCGGCTCGATCCGTGCAGTGACATTCGTGGATACGGTCTTGGAAATTGCACTCCTGCTGACAGGGACGATTGCGGTTCAGCGCGGGACGGGGTAGCCTCAGTGACGATGGCTCCTGCGAATGACGCACTTCCGCGGCTGCGCGAGCTGGCTGAAGAGGCCGCGACGCATGCCTATGCCCCCTACTCGAAGTTTTCAGTGGGCGCGGCGCTGCTCTGGGACGATGGCGTGACCGTGACCGGATGCAACGTCGAAAATCTCTCTTTTGGCCTGACCAGCTGCGCGGAACGGAATGCGGTCTTCCGCAGAATCAGCGAACGGGGCGCCGGCGCAAAAATAGTCGCGATTGCGGTAACAAATCCGGCGGGCGAGATGTGCGCGCCCTGCGGCGCGTGCCGCCAGGTGCTGCACGAATTTGCCGCGCCCGATGCAGCTATTACCTACCGCATCCCCGGCGGGTGGGCCACTCGGCCTTTTGCCGAGTTGCTGCCGGACGCCTTCGTCATGGAGCGCAGGAACTGACTGGAGCGACGGATGCACGCGGTTGACCTGATTCGAAAAAAGCGCGACGGCCAGGAACTCACCGCCGAGGAAATTCGCTGGCTGGTCGAGGGCGCGGCGCGTCAGAGGATTCCCGAGGAACAGTTGGCCGCTTGGCTCATGGCCGCGTGGCTGCGCGGGCTCTCGCTGGCGGAATTGGATGCGCTGACCATGGCAATGCGCGATTCCGGCGAGGTGCTGGACCATGTGCCGCTCGGGCGCTTCACCGTGGACAAACACTCGACTGGTGGAGTGGGAGACAAGACTTCGTTTCTGGTGGCGCCGATTGTCGCGGCCGCCGGGCTGGCGGACCCGATGATCAGCGGCCGTGCGCTGGGGCACACGGGAGGGACGCTGGATAAGCTGGAGTCGATCCCCGGTTACCGCACGCAGCTTTCCGCTGAAGAAATGCAGCGAGTGCTGAAGCGGTGCGGCTGTTCCATCGTGGGGCAGACGGCGGGCCTGGTTCCGGCCGACCGCGTGCTCTATGCGCTCCGTGACCGCACGGCTACGGTCGAAAGTCCGTATCTGATCTGCGCCTCCATCACGAGCAAGAAACTGGCGGCCGGCTTGCACGCGCTGGTGCTGGACGTGAAGACAGGCTCGGGCGCATTCTTGCGCGACGAAAAAGACGCGCAGTTTCTCGCTGCACTGATGGTGGCGACCGGTGAAAGCGCGGGAACGCGCACGGCTGCCGTGATGACCGACATGAGCCAGCCACTGGGGCGGTATGCCGGCAACTGGGTGGAGATTCAGGAGGCCGTCGAATTGCTGCGTGGCGAGCGGCCCGCGCTCAGCGAGGATCTGCGCCATGTATCGCTCACCCTGGCCGGGTGGATGATCCACCTCGGCGGCAAGGCAGCTTCGCCCGAGGAGGGCTATGCGCTCGCCGAGATGAAACTCGTCGATGGATCGGCGCTGGCTGCATTTCGCTGCATGGTTGAGGCGCAGGGCGGCGATTTGCGGGCATTGGATAATCCGGGAGCCTTTCACCGGCCTCGGATACGCAAAACGATCGAGGCCCAGCGGAGCGGGTTCTTCGCTGCTATCGACTGTACGCAGGCAGGCTGGGCCGTACAGCGGCTGGGCGCCGGGCGCGAGCGCGCCGGCGAACCGGTGGAAGCGCATGCCGGCTTGGAAATGCACGTCAAACTGGGCATGCCGGTCGTTGCGGGGCAGCCTCTCTATACGCTCTTTTCGCAAAAAGAGGAACGGCTGGCCGAACCGGAACAGTTGCTGGACAAGGCGGTCGTGATTGCCGACGAGCCGGTCGTGCCGCCGGCGCTGGTAGGGCAAATCATAACCAGCAAGAATAAAAAGCTGTTTCTCGAGCGTGCGGACCAATAAGATAGGGTTTTCCCTTTAGTTACGATTGCAGGAGAGCAATTTGGGTCGATTCACCGGCGTCCTTGGTCTGCTTACGATGCTGTTGCTGGCATGGTTGTTTTCGACGAATCGCAAGGCGATTCGCTGGAGAACTGTAGCCTGGGGCCTGGGGCTGCAAATCCTCTTTGCCTTCCTCGTACTGCGAGTGAATGCGGGCCGCGAGGTGCTGGCCGACGCCGGAGCCGGCGCCAACAAGCTGCTGGATTACGCCTTTGACGGATCGGCCTTTGTCTTTGGCGAACTGGGCAAGAAGCACTCGTCGATGGGTTCGTTCTTTGCCTTCCAGGTGCTGCCCGCAATCATCTTCATCTCGGCCTTCTTTGCCGTTCTTTACTACTTCGGGATCATGCAGCTCATCATCCGCGTGTTTGCGCGGGTGATGCAGTGGACGATGAAGATTTCCGGAGCGGAAAGCCTGAATGTCGCGGCCAGCGTTTTTATGGGCCAGACCGAAGCTCCGCTCACCATTCGGCCCTTTTTGCCGGATGCGACCCAGTCGGAGCTGATGACGATCATGACCAGCGGCATGGCGCATGTTTCCGGCGGCATCATGGCGGCTTACATCGCCTACGGCATCTCGGCCAAGCATCTTTTGGAGGCGGTCGTCATGACCGCGCCGGGCACAATTCTGATTGCCAAGATGCTGGTTCCCGAGACGGCTACGCCGACCACCGCCGGTATGGTTCACATCCCCAAGGAGCAGGAGCACAAGGAAGAAAACCTGCTCGGGGCGATTGCGCGCGGCACCATCGACGGCGGCAGGCTGGCCTTGAATGTCGGCATCATGCTCATTTCGTTCATCGCGCTCATTTCGCTCCTGAACGGCATGATGGGCGGGGTTCACAACCTGCTGGCGGGCTGGCATATTCCTTTCCCGACGAGCCTGAATGAGATTCTAGGATTTTTCTTCGCCCCCATTGCGTGGCTGATCGGCATTCCCTGGAAGGATGCCCATGTTGTCGGCAACCTGCTGGGAACGCGGATGGTCATCAATGAACTCGTGGCCTATTCTTATCTGGGTGCACAGAAGGCAATGATTTCGCCACGGTCGTTCACCATTGCCACCTTTGCGTTGTGCGGATTCGCCAATCTGAGTTCGATTGGCATCCAGATCGGCGGCATCGGGGCGCTGGCGCCGAACCGGCGCAACGATCTGGCCAAACTGGGGCTGCGGGCGATGCTGGCCGGAACCATGGCCAACCTGATGTCCGCATCGATTGTGAGTGTTTTCCTGAGGTAAGAAACATGGGCATTGGCGCATTTTCTGAGTCGGTGGAAGCTGCCGCGTATGTGCGCGGAAGGACCAAGCTGCGGCCGCGTGTCGCGGTGGTGCTGGGATCGGGCCTGGGTGGCTTCGGCTATGCGCTCGACGAACTGAAGCATCTTCGCTTTTCCGAGGTCCCGCATTTTCCGGTGTCCACGGTCTATGGGCACGGAGGGCAGCTGGCAATCGGCAGGGTGAACGGCACGCCGGTGGCGGTGATGCAGGGGCGCGTGCATGCCTATGAAGGATTCAAGGCCGCGCAAGTGGTATTTCCGCTGCGGATGCTGCGGCAACTGGGCGTCGAAAAAGTGATCCTGACTAATGCCGCGGGCGGCATTCGCGAGGGGTTGCAGCAGGGCGACTTTGTGCTCATCCGGGACCATATCAACATGACCGGGATGAATCCGCTGGTGGGGCAGAACGATGAGCGCTTCGGGCCGCGGTTCATCGACATGAGCGAGGCCTATTCGCCGCGGCTGCGGGCGCTGGCACAAGAGGTGGCAAAGTCGCAGGGATTTGCGATGAAGGAAGGCATTTACATGAGCGTGCTGGGGCCGAGTTTTGAGACCCCTGCAGAGATTCGCGCCTTCCGAATGCTGGGGGCCGATCTGGTCGGCATGTCCACGGTGATGGAGACGATTGCCGCGCGCCATATCGGGATGGAAGTGCTCGGGATCTCCTGCGTGACCAATCTTGCCGCGGGGCTGCAGGCAGAGCCGCTGAGCCATGAGGAGGTTCTGGAGACCGGCGCACGGGTGGAAGAAAGGCTCCAGGGTCTGCTGAAAGCCCTGGTCCCCCGCGTGGCAGAAGGCTGCTCGGAGTGAAGCGTGCGCTGGTGATCGGGGTCGGCGGCTGTTCCGGCTCCGGCAAGACGACGCTGGCCCGCGAACTGGCCCGCGAACTGAACGGCATCCACTTCCAGATGGACCATTACTACCGTGACCTGGGCCACTTGAGCTACGAGGAGCGGCGCGTCCAGAACTTTGACGATCCGAGCCTGATTGAGTCAGATCTGCTCGTGGATCAGTTGCGGCAGCTTGCCAGCGGCAAGCCCATCGAGCAGCCTCGCTACGACTTTGCGACGCATACCCGACGGCCGGGCGTCTTTGAGCGGATAGAGCCTTCGGCGTGCGTGGTGGTGGACGGGATTTTCGCGCTGCATTTTCCGGGTCTGCGGGAGCTTTACGACCTGAGCGTCTATGTCGAGGCTCCGGACGAGGTCTGCTATGCGAGGCGGATGGCGCGCGACGTGCGCGAGCGCGGCCGAACGGAGGCCTCGGTGGCCCAGCATTACGCGGCCACGGTGCGTCCGATGGCCGAGAAGTACGTTCGACCGTCCGGTCAGTTTGCGATGCTCACGGTGCGGGGGACGGAGTCGCTGGACTGGTCGGTCGAGACGGTGCTGGGCGCGCTGCGGCAGCGTGAAGGGCACGGCGATGGCCACCCGGTTTCGCCACAGCACATTTAAAAAGCTTTGGAGCCCCCCTCGTTTTTGTGGGTATGTGATTGATTCTAAAAAATCGACTACTGAAGAAATTCTGTCGCCGCCGGCACATTTTGTGGGGAAGTGGTTGATTTCAATTGATTTACTGGATGACTTGCCTTGTAAGTCGTTTAGAATCAATCGCTGGTTAGCGGGAATACCTCGTCCGCAGACACCTCTCAAAAAAAAAGCGGCCTGAGCGGCCGCTTTTTGGGGTGTCTCTAAGTTCAGGATAGTTCAGGATAGTCGCGCACCGGTATTTCCGACCCGCCGTGGATGAAACGGGGTGAGAGGATGCCGTAGAGTTTTCATGCACGGTTGGCATAGAGGTCGGTGTTTGGATGGTGCACTGAGCCCGCAGGATAGTCGGACCCGGAACCCTTGAGCACCCCGGATTGTCGCCACGGATTGCATTTTGATCCCGGAGCACGGTTTCTAGATTTCCTTGAACGGGGTTCCAGGCCAGTCGTGCAGAAGGAGTGAGGATGGAAGTCTTATATCCGCATTGTGCCGGTCTGGATGTTCACAAGGAGAGCGTGGTGTGCTGTGTGCGCCACATGAACAACGGCAAGGTGAAGACAGAGGTGCGTACGTTCCAGACGACGACCGGAGGGTTGCTGGAGTTGTCGGGATGGTTGGCCGCGGAGGGAGTGACGCACATCGGCATGGAGGCGACGGGCGTCTACTGGAAGCCGGTCTGGCATATTCTCAGCGATGGTGAGCTTCAATTGGTGCTGGCCAACGCGGCGCATGTGAAGAATGTGCCCGGTCGGAAGACGGACGTCAACGACGCTGCGTGGCTGGCCGATCTGATGGCGCACGGTCTGATTCGGGCCAGTTTTGTACCCGACGAGCCGACCCAGCGGATGCGCGACCTGCTGCGAACGCGGAAGCAACTGGTGCGGGAGCGTTCCAGCCACACGCAGCGGATTCAAAAGACGCTGGAGGATGCCAACATCAAGCTGGATACGGTGGTGAGCGACATCCTGGGATTGAGCGGACGGCGCATTCTGGAAGCCCTGGTTGAGGGCGAGACGGTTCCGCAGGCATTGGCAGGGCTGGTACACCGGCGTATCCATGCCACCAGCGATCAACTGGAAGCGGCTCTGTGTGGCCGTGTGACCCAGCATCATCGTTTTCTGCTCAAGCTCCATCTGGAGCAGATAGATGCCCTCGATGCGGCCATACGAAGCATCGACCAGGAGGTAGATGGCACCATCGAACCCTTTCGCCTCGCCACAGGATTGCTGATCGAGATCCCCGGCGTCAGTCAGCTTGCGGCGCGTGTGATCTTGAGCGAGATCGGAATGGATATGAGCCGTTTTGAAACCGCAGGCCATCTGATCTCCTGGGCCGGTCTATGTCCACGCAACGATGAAAGTGCCGGCAAACGCCGCTCCACCCGCATGAGAAAGGGGGCGCCCTGGTTGAAGACGGTCCTGATCCAATGCGCCTGGGCTGCGGCCCGCACCAAAGGCAGCTACTTTCAAGCGCAGTATCATCGCCTGCGCGCCCGCCGTGGATCCAAAAAGGCCATTGGCGCGGTGGCTTCCTCGCTGCTCACCACCATATATCACATGCTCAAGAACGGAACCTGCTACCAGGATCTCGGCCCCAATCACTTCGACGAACGGACCAGAACCAGGCACATCCAACGCCTCATCCACCGTCTGGAAAATTTCGGCTTCGATGTCCATCTCACTCCCAAAGCCGCGTAGAAGGAAGTTTGTTTCTTTCTAGCAGTTTGAGGGGTAATTTCCGGCACAATTGCCGGGGTAGTCGTTGGGCGGACTCAGAGCGATCCGGCGGTGCGGACGACGATGGACTGGGCAGCGACGGTGGGCGCGTTTCCGTTGGTTGTGAGCGGGAAGAGCCAGCCGTCGACCGAGACTACGTCATTGTTTGCGAGGCCGCCGAAGGTGTCTGCTCCCTGATAGGTGGTCTGCGCGGTGGTGATGACGGTGGCGGAACTGGCGTTGAGGTAGGAGGGCGGCCAGGGCAGGAAGATCGCTCCTGTACTGCCGCTGAAGGTGAAGCTTTGCGCGCTGGAGTTGAGCGTTGCGATCGTGGCGGTGAACTGGCTTGGCTGTAGAGCTACGGCATTGGTCTGGAAGGAGACGGACTGGGGTGTGCTCCAGGTGCTGGAGGGCGGTTGGCCGGTGAGGGTGGTGAGCGATCCAGAGACGATGTTCATCCGTAGGTTCTGACCGACCATAAAGTCGTCTCCGTTGGAAAAGCTGAGCCCGGCGGGAATAGTGAAGCCGTCGGAGTCGATGGAGTAGGAGGGAATACCAGAGCCAAAGGTCACGGTGGCGACGGTGCCGGGGAGCAGGTTGGGGTTGTTGGTGGGATTGTTACGTATGAGAAGCGTGAGGCTGTAGGGAGGCGCGCCGGCAATGTTGGTGGGGGAAGGGATGAGGCCGATGACGGTGCCTTCGACGGTTTGCTGGGTGGAGGACTGGATGTAATTGACCTGTGACGCGTTGAGATCGCCGTTGGCTGAAATGCCGTCTACTTGAATGCGTATGTTTTGTGCCTCAACAAGGCAGGACAGCGAGCCCGTGGAGCATCCGCTTACGGGGAAGTTGTTGAAGGTGGTGGCGCTGCTGGTGTTGATGGTGTATGTCCGGTTGTCCTGCGAGATGAACTGGAAGGTGCTCTGGCCTGCCAGAGCGGGGTGGACGCTGGGGAGTGATCCGGTTATGGAGCCGAGCTGTGGCGATGCGGAGGATATGGATGGAATCTGGCTGACGGTGATGCCGTTGGTTGCGCCGAGGTTGAGCGAGAAATCGGACTGGAGGATGGTGTTGAGGTGGAAATCCAGCAGGAGGCTGAGTGGCGTATCGGGGGCGAGCGCGGGCTGGGCATAGGAAAGCGGCAAACTGACCCCTGACGAGCCGCTGATGGTGGGAGCGATCTGGCAGACGGAGCCGATGGCGCATTGGCCGGAGATGGCCGAGTCCGAGACGTTGTAGATGATGAGCCGCGGATTGGCGAAGGTGAGGTTGAGGCTGTCGTAGCCGGTGGAGGGCACGTTGCGGGCGCTGAGGAACTGGGAGACGGCCTGGAACTGGGTGGCGTCGATGGAGACGGGTGTGCTGGTTCCGAAGGAGCCTGAGTCATTTGGGAGCAGGCTGACCGGGGATGTGCGTCCGGATGCGGGGTTGAGCGTGGCGACGGTGAGCTGGAGCTGGAAGGAGAGCACGGTTACGCCGGAGGGTGGCGTGTCTGTAGCGCTGAGGGAGACAGGAGTGAGCAGCGCGGGGCAGTTGGCGGTGCAGGTGGTAGGGGAGTTGCCGTTGCCGCAGCCGGTAAGGATGGGAATGGCCAAGGCTGAGAGGGAAAGCAGAGCGAGAATCTTACGCATGTATGCACCTTATGCGGCGGCGTAGTGAATAGCGCTTTCACTGATGATGCTGTTGAGTGTCTTACATTATCTGGTGTGGCCATTCTTTGATAGAACGTCCACGCCAAGGGTCACTTTCTCCCCTACACCTTCAGTGAAAATGCTTTCGCGGGCACGAGCGTCCACGCCTGCGTTGATTGTGCCAAGTCTCCCGGAGGCTGGATCGCCTGGTTTGTCCGGGTGCGCCGTATGGGGGCGTCTGAAGGAACAGGAGCTAACTTTCCCGCGTATCTGGCGAAGGCCGCATCGTAGACAAAACGACTGACGGCAAAAATCGTGCAGGTGAAATCTATGCCGGGGGGGGGTAGATTGTCAATTGCAGGGTATGGATCGGGGAGGGTTGGAACTGGAGATTCTTTGGTTGCGCCTGCGGGCTTCGGAAAGACGATTTCGATGAGATGGTGAGTTTGTATCCCCACTCAAGCGAAAAGACAAAAGAGGCTTGAGTGGGCCACCCGATTGTTCGGGTATCCATTAGATGTTTTTGAGGTAGTTGAGCATTTCAGGGCTGGTCCAGTTGATGGGGCCGATGATTTTGCGGACGATGACGCCGTGCCGGTTGATGATGTAGGACTCGGGGGGGCGGGTGGTTCCGAACTCGCGGTTGGTGTGGCCGGTGGGGTCGATGGCGGTGGTGATGCCGGAGATGTGGTTGTCGAGGAGGAACTGGTCGTAGGCCTTCCTGCTGGTGTCAAAGCTGACGGCGACGACGCGGATGTTGGGCATGTCCTTCTGGAGTTGCATGAGGGAGGGGAATTCCTCGAGGCAGGGCGGGCACCAGGAGGCCCAGAAGTTGAGGACGACGATGTGGCCGCGATCCTGCTGGAGGCTGACGGTTTCTGCTCCGTTATGGATGGTGAAGCTGGGAGCGACGCGGCCGATGGAGCCGGGGCGGGTATTGTCGTTGCATCCCGCGAAGACGAGCAGCGGCAGGACTGCGAGAACGGGAAGCCAGCGGCGAAGGCCTGAGTGAAACATAAAACCCCCAGTTTCTATAATAAGGTGTGGAAGAAGCGGAATCGCAAGCGGTAGAGAAATCAGAGGGATATCCACTGGTGCTGACGGTGGTGGTTCCGGCGCGCAACGAGGAGGACTCGATTGGCGCGTGTCTGGAGTCGCTGGTGCGGCAGTCGGAGGCGGGCTGGGAGCTGGGGCGCGAGTGGGAGATCGTTGTCGTCAATGACGGTTCGACGGACCGGACGCGGGCGATTGCGGCGGGGTTTGCCGGCGTGACGGTGCTGGATGCGGGCGAGCCGGAGCCGGGATGGACGGGGAAGGCGAACGCGATCCAGACCGGGGTACGGGCGGCGCGCGGGCGGTGGCTGCTGTTTACGGATGCGGATACGGTGCATGAGCCGGGGCATTTGTCGCTGGCAATTACGGAGGCGGAGCGGCATGAGGTAGGGATGCTGTCGTACTCGCCGCGGCAGGTGGTGACGGGGCTGGTGCAGCGGGCGCTGATGCCGCTGATCTTCAGCGAGCTGGCAGTGTTGTATTCTCCGGCGAAGGTGAACAACCCCGAGCATCGGATGGCGGCGGCGAATGGGCAGTTTCTGCTGGTGCGGCGCGATGCGTATGAGAAGGTGGGCGGGCATGCGGCGGTGATGGACGCGGTGCTGGAAGATGTGGCGCTGGCGCGGATTTTCAAGAAGCGGAAACTGGGGCTGCGGTTCCGGTATGCTCCCGAGGCGGTGTCGACGCGGATGTACCGGAGCGTGGGCGCGATGTGGCAGGGATGGCGGAAGAACCTGGCGCTGCTGTTTGGGAATCCGCTGACGCTGGCGGTGTGGCGGGTGCTGGACCTGGTGTTGCTGGTGGGGCTGCCGTTTGCGGCGTGGTGGGTGTGGGAAGTTGCGCGATACGGGAAGGGCGCTTACTGGACGCACTACTACGGGCTTGTGGTGCTGCTGATCTGGGTGCGGACGCTATGGCGGTTTTACCGGAGGGTGGGGCGGTCGCATTTTCCGTGGGGGGATGTGTTGCTGGCTCCGCTGGGGCTGCCGCTGTTTGCGGCGCTGCTGTACCAGAGCTGGTTTGATCACACGGTGAAAAAGCAGGTGGTTTGGAAGGGCCGCGAGTATAGCGGGATGAAACGCTGAAGCAAGGGATGGGAAACGGGCATCCTATAGAGGAAACGACACGGGATACAAATGATTTCGCTGACAAGGAAAGCCGAGTTCTCTGCCGCGCACTACTACTGGAACGACGCGTGGAGCCAGGAGAAAAACGAAGAGGTGTTTGGGCGCTGTGCGAACCGCAACGGGCACGGGCACAACTACACGCTGGAAGTGACGGTGACGGGTGAGGTGGATCCCGTGACCGGGTTTGTGGTGGACCTGAAGGAACTGAAGGACGTGATGGAGCGCGAAGTGGTCGGAGTGTATGACCATCGGCATTTGAACCTGGAGGTTCCGGAGTTTGCGACGGTGGTTCCGACGACGGAGAACATTGCGATTGCGATCTGGAAGCGGCTGGAAGGGAAGATCAAGGGTGCGAAGCTGGAGCGCATAAGGGTGTACGAGATGCCGGACCTGTTTGCCGATTATTGCGGGGAAGCATGAGGGCTTATTTCGGGCGCCGGTACAGGTTCAGCGCGTCTCACCGGCTGCACAGCGATGCGCTGAGCACGGAGGAGAACCAGGCCGCGTACGGGAAGTGCAACAATCCGCATGGGCACGGGCATAATTATGTGCTGGAAGTGCGCGTGGGCGGAGATGTGGACGAGGAAACCGGGATGGTGTGCAACCTGATGGAGCTGGATGCATGCGTGCGGAAAGAAGTGCTGGATGCTTTCGACCATACGAACCTGAATCTGCAGAAGTGCTTCAAGGATGTGGTACCGACGACGGAGAATGTGTGCATTGAGATTTATCGCCGTATGAGGGAGAGCTTTCACGCAGCAGAAGTCGTGGCCGTGCGCGTGGAAGAGACCAACAACAACTTTTTCGAGATTCGAGAAAACTAAGCTGCGCGAGCCGGAAGAATTGGACCGGCAGCGTGACAAGGACACCATGGCAACCATAACACTGAATAACAAGATCGCCGTAAAAGCGGGACTGGAACGCGCTACGACCGAGGAGATTTATCGGGAACTGCTGCGGCGGTTCGGCGAGGATCCGGACCGGGACGGGCTGTTGCAGACGCCGAAGCGCGTGGAAAAGGCGATGGAGTTTCTGACGCAGGGGTATTTGAAGGATCCGGCGTCGATCTTGCGCGAGGCGCTGTTTGACGTGGACTACGACGAGATGGTGCTGGTGAAGGACATCGAGATGTTCTCGCTGTGCGAGCATCATATGCTGCCGTTTTTCGGGCGGGTGCATGTGGCGTATATCCCGAACGGGAAGGTTGTGGGGTTGAGCAAGATTCCGCGGCTGGTGGAGGTGTTTGCGCGGCGGCTGCAGGTGCAGGAGCGGCTGACGCGGCAAATCGCGGATGCGATCCAGGAAGCGATTGCGCCGCAGGGCGTGGGCGTGGTGATCGAGGCGCGGCACCTTTGCATGATGATGCGCGGGGTGGAGAAGCAGAATTCGTCGACGGTGACTTCTGCGATGCTGGGATGCTTCCAGAAGCAGAACACGCGGAGCGAGTTTTTGTCGCTGGTGCGGGAGCGGAGCACGCAGCACTTTTAAAAAGCGCGAAGCCGGGGTGGGGTTCTGGTCTATCTGGACGAGATGATACCTGTTCCCACTCCAGCCAAAACCGGGCTGGAATGGGGCACCCTCAGTTTCTTCCAGTCGCCGGTTTGCCACTTATAGTGGTAGATGTGAACGGTCTTCTAGTTATCGACAAGCCGGGCGGGATGACGTCACATGACGTGGTGGCAAGGGTGCGCCGGGCTACGGGCGAGAAATCAATTGGACATCTAGGGACGCTGGATCCAATGGCGACCGGCGTTCTGCCGCTGCTTCTGGGGAAGTTTACGCGGCTGGCGCAATACTACGGCGCGAGCGAGAAGGCGTATACGGGAACGATCCGGTTTGGGTTTGCCACGGATACGTATGACGCGGAGGGTGAGCCGCAGGGAGAGCCTGCGCCGCTGACGCCGGATCTGGCGCAACTGCGGAAGCTGGCGGAGCGCTTCACGGGTGAGATGGAGCAGATGCCGCCGCCCTACTCAGCCAAGAAGATTGCGGGACAGCCGGCGTACAAGCAGGCGCGGGCCGGCGAGACGCCGAAGCTGAAGGCGGTTCCGGTAACGGTGCACGAATTTGTGGTGGAGGAGCTGCGCGGGGACTCGGCGACGTTTCGGATGAGGATTTCCGCGGGCGGGTATGTGCGGTCCGTGGCGCATGCGCTGGGGCAGGCGGCGGGCTGTGGCGCGCACCTGGCGAGCTTGCGCCGGACTGCGGCGGGTAGGTTGACGCTGAAGGACGCCATGCCGTTGCAGACGGTGGAAGAACTGGCGGCAGCGGGCGAGCTGGAGGCGCGGATGCCGCATCCGAGGGAGATTTTGGCGGAGCTGCCGGCGGTGACGGCAGATGAGAAGACCGTGGGCAGGTTGAGAAACGGGATGCAGGTGAATCTACCGGATTTTTCGCGGGCGCCGCTGGTGCGGATATTTGCGGGGCAGCGAGAACTGATTGCGATTGGACGGCGCGTGGCGGGAACACTTTTCCAGCCGGTGGCGGTGATCGGGTGAGTGCTTTGCTTCTACTTTCGCAGCATGGGCAGGAGCAGCGGAAGGAAGTTTTGCGCGAGCAGCCTGGAGCCCTTGGCTGTGGGGTGAATGCCATCGGACTGGATGGCTCCGGGGACGGTGTAGATGTGCGCGTAGAGCATTGGCAGAAGCGGCACGTGGAAGCGCGCGGCGACCTGGTGATACATGAGGTCGAACTGATGAATGTAGGCGGCGCCGTAGTTGGGCGGGAGCGTGATGCCGGCGAGCAGGACCCTGACGTGCGCGGCGAGCAGGCGGGAGACGATGGTTTCGAGGTTGCGCCTGGTGACGCTGAGTGGAAGGCCGCGAAGGCCGTCGTTGCCGCCGAATTCGACGATGACGACGGCGGGATGCATGGCGAGGACAAGGGGCAGCCGGTCGACGCCGTCCTTGGTGGTGTTGCCGCTGACGCCGGCGTTGATGACGCGGTAGTGGTATCCGCGAGCGTCGAGGTCGTGCTGGAGCGCGGCGGGGTAGGCCTGGCTGGGTTCGAGGCCATGGCCGGCGGTGATGCTGTCTCCGTAGCAAACGATGACGGGCGGTTTTTGCCCGGAGGCGCGAGCGGGGAAAGGAGCGAGCGCGGTCACGAAGGCCAGAAGCAACATGAGGGAGACGCGGCGGCGGTTCACAAGCTAAGTGTAGCAACGGGTCGAGGCGCGGGGAGACGGGATGATTGAAGTAAGAGGGCTGAAGAAGAGCATTCGCAACGGGACGCGCACGGTGGAGATTTTGCGCGGGATTGATTTTGTGATTCCGCAGGGGCAGTTTGTGGCGATCATGGGGGCTTCGGGCAGCGGCAAGAGCACGCTGCTGGGGCTGCTGGCGGGACTGGATACTCCGACGGAAGGCGATGTGCTGCTGGATGGAGTATCGATTGCGAACCTGGAAGAAGACCAGCTGGCCGAGGTGCGGGGGCGGAAGGTTGGATTTGTGTTTCAGTCGTACCAGCTGATTCCGATGTTGACGGCGCTGGAAAACGTGTTGCTGCCCTATGAGTTGAACGCGACGGGCGATGGACGCAGGAAAGCGATGGAACTGCTGGAGAAGGTGGGGTTGGGCGACCGGATGCAGCACTATCCGGTACAGCTTTCCGGCGGGGAGCAGCAGCGTGTGGCACTGGCGCGGGCGTTTGTGCTGGATCCGCCGATTGTGCTGGCCGATGAGCCGACGGGGAACCTGGACTCTGTGAATGGGCAGCATGTGCTGGATTTGCTGACGGCACGGCAGCGGGATTCGAAGACGACGCTGGTGATGGTGACGCATGATCCGCAGATTGCCGAGTGCGCGGACCGTCAGATCCATTTGCGCGACGGCCTGGTGATTGCGGATCAGATGCGAGTCGAGGCAGCGCGATGAAGCCAGCGGTTCC
>JAJZIF010000024.1:0-2664 GCA_021810735.1 Acidobacteriota bacterium | reverse complement strand
TTTTGCGGTTGCGATTGGAGTTGGCGCGCTGACAGGCGTGAGGGGCTTCAGCCAGTCGTTCCAGAAGGCGCTGCTGGGCAAGGCGCGGTCATTGCTGGCGGCGGATCTGGCGGCGCGGATGTTCCACGAGGCGACGCCGAAGCAGGTGCAGGCGATGAATGCGCTGGCGACCGACGGCGTGGAGCGAACGCAGATTACTCAGACGGTTTCAATGGCGTCGCTGGTGCAGGCGGGTGCGAACGCGGAGGATGCGACGCCGGTGCTGGTTTCGCTGAAGGCGGTAAATCCGGGGAAGTATCCGTTTTACGGCAAGCTGGTGCTGAAGCCGGAGGAACCGCTGCAGAAGCTGCTGACGGACAAAACGGTGCTGGTGGATGACAACCTGCTGGTGCGGCTGCGTGCGAAGGTGGGCGATGAGCTGACGATTGGCGGACAGGAGTTTCGCATTGCCGCGGAGATTGTAAGCGAGCCGGACCGGCTGACGGCGGGGCTGAGCATTGGTCCGCGCGTGATGATGACGCGGCAGGCGCTGATGGGGACGGGGCTGGTACAGCCGGGAAGCCAGGCGTCAGAGCGGTACTTGTTCAAGCTGCCGCAGGGCAGCGATATGGGGGCGATGAAGTCGCGGCTGAAGAAGATACTGCCCGATGCCGAGGTGACGGATTTTCGCGACGCGAACCCGGCGCTGACGCGCGGGCTGAAGCATGCGACGGGGCTGCTGAGTCTGATTTGCCTGGTGGCGATGGTGCTGGGCGCGATCGGCGTGGGCATGGCGATGCGCGCGCATCTGCAGCAGCGGATTGAAGTGCTGGCGATCATGAAGGCGATTGGGGCGCGATCGCGGGATATATTGCGCATTTATTTGTTACAAACTGTTTTGCTTGGAGTGGGCGGCGCGTTGCTGGGGATTTTTCTGGGTGTGGGGGTGGAGTACGCGCTGCCGGCGATGCTGGGCAAACTGCTTCCGCTGCATCCGGTGCTGACGCTGCCGGTGGGGCCGGTGCTGGCTGCGTTTGGGACGGGAATATTGACGACGGTGCTGTTTTGTTTGCCGCCGCTGCTGGATGTGAGAAAGATTCGGCCGGTGGTGGTGCTGCGGCGGACGGTGAGCCAGGGCGAGCCGGGCAGGGGCGTGAAGGGATGGGTGTTGGAACACCGGTTGCAGCTGGCGAGCATGGTGGTGATTCTGGCCGGGCTGGGCGGAATTGCAGCGGGGCTTGCGAATTCCGTCATGGTGGGCAAGTGGTTCACGATTTGCCTGGCGGCATTGCTGGTGGTGCTGCTGGGATTGACAGCGGGTATGCTGCGGCTGCTGCGATCGTTTTTGGCGAAGACGCGGCTGCGGCTGCCTTCCACGTTGCGGCATGGACTGGCGAATCTTTACCGGCCCGGGAACCAGTCGGCGGCGGTGCTGGCGGCACTGGGCGCGGGCGTCATGCTGATCCTGAGCGTGTTTCTGATGCAGGGATCGATTGTGGCTTCGCTGCGCGCGGATGCTCCGCCGTCGGCGCCGAATGTGTTTCTGGTGGACATCAGCAACGATGAGCTTGAGGGCGTGAAGCAGCTGGTGGAAGCGCAGAAGGGCATTCGGGGCAAGGTAGAAACGGTACCGATTGTGCAGGGGCATATTGCAGAAGTGAACGGAGTGGCCGCGACGGAACTTGAGAAGAACAAGAAGTATCCGCGTTACCTGTTTCACGATCGCTCGTTCACGTGGATGAGCAAACTTCCGCCGGATACGAAGATTTCCGAAGGGAAGTGGTGGACGAGCGATGACGCGAAGGGGGTGGCGCTGGTGGACTGGGTGGCGAAGGACCTGAAAGTGCATCCGGGCGCGAAGATTACGTTTGATCTGGCCGGGACGAAGATTGCGACGCAGGTGGCGGCGGTGTTCGCGTTGAAGGGGCAGCACTCGTTTGCGCGCGCGGACTTTATCATGCCGCCCAACATGCTGAAGCAGTACACGACGATCTGGTATGGAGATGCGCACGTGCGGCCGAGCGAGATTCCGCAGCTGGAGCGCGCGGTGTTCGCGAAGTATCCCACGGTGACGGTGGTGAACGTGGCGGACATCATGGACACGATCAGCAAGCTGGTGGACCAGATTGCGGTGGTGATTCATTTTCTGGCGGGATTTTCCATTTTTTCGGGGCTGATCATCCTGGCGTCGAGCGTGGCGAGCACGCGCTTCCGAAGAATTCGCGAAGTGGTGGTGCTGAAGACACTGGGGGCGCGACGGCGGCGGATTGCCACGGTGTTCAGCATTGAGTTCACGGTGCTGGGGCTCATGGCGGGCGTGGTGGGCGCAGTGTTTGCGAATGTGTTGTCGCGAATTCTGCTGCACCGGATGCATGTGCCGTTCACGGCGAACTACGTGGGGTCAGTGGTGGCCGTGGTGGCGGCAGCAGTGCTGGCGGTGGTGACGGGCTGGGTGGCAAGCTACAGAATCCTGGGACAGCGGCCGCTGGAAGTGCTGCGCGAGGAGTAGGGACTGGCCGTCCAGGCAGACGCGACTTCGCCGCGATTTCCATACTTCGTTGCGCGAAGTAGTCGGCACCCGCCGTACGCTTCCAGACAGAACTTCATCCGCCTTTCGCAAGGCGAGTCCTGATTTTTGAACGCCCTGAGTTTGAGGGTAAGCCAGCAGGTTGTATTGTGGATATG
>JAJZIF010000543.1 GCA_021810735.1 Acidobacteriota bacterium | reverse complement strand
CGACGTTGCGCAGCGTGAGCAGGCGACAGCGCAGGCGCTGCTGGCGGACGCGCAAACCCGAGTGCGCGCCGGGCTGGCGGTGGATTCCGATATGCTGGCGGCGCAGGTGAATCTGTCGGAGCGGCAGCAGGAACTGATTGCCGCGGAGGGCGACGTGGATACCGCCTGGGCGGAGATGGAAGCGGCAACAGGAACATCCGCGCTGCCTCGCGCAACACTCCAGCCGATCGACGCGCGGAGCTTTCCCGACGGCGTTTTGGCGGACGATGTTGCCAGTGCCCTGAAAGCGAGACCCGATCTGAAGGCGCTGCGGCAACAGACCTCTGCGCAACAGGCCGGGGTGAAGGCGGCGAGAGATGACTTTGCTCCGCAGGTGAGCGCGTATGGCAACTGGGAGATGGATCGCGAGAGCTTCGCCGGCACTGGAGGCGACAACTGGGTCGCCGGCGTTCAGCTGAACCTGGACATTCTTCCGTTGGCCAAGCGCGCGAAACTGCAGCAGGAACAGGCCGGACGGCAGAAGGCCGAGGCGCAGGAGCGGGCCGGCGAGCAGCAAATTCGCCTTGCAGTAAGCCGTGCCTGGACCCAGCACCAGACCGCCGAGCGCATGGTGACGACGGCCCAGGCGGCGATGGAGCAGTCGGCCGAGAGCCTGCGGATTGTGCAGAACCGTTACAAGGCGGGACTGACGACGATGACCGATCTGCTGCGCGCGGAAGATGCCGAGCGGCGAAGCCAGAACGATTATTGGCGTGCCGTGTACGGAAACACGGTTGCCTACGCCGAACTGATGTACGCCACCGGCACCCTCACCCCCGATTCAGCGGAGAACCTGCAATGAAGGCCACAGTGTCGTCTTTCCTTATCTTGACTTCCGTCCTGCTGCTGGGCTGTTCGCATGGCGTTCAGCCTGCCCAGCAAGCGCCGCCCACCGCGCAGGCGCAACTGGTGAAAAGCGTGGAGCGGCAGGCGCCTCAGGCGATTCGTATGACGGGAACAGTCCATGCGAAGCAAACGGCCGTGATTTCCGCGCAAGTGCCCGGCAGTATCCGCCAGGTGCTGGTGCAGGCGGGCGACCGGGTGCGTGCCGGCCAGTTGCTGGCGACGCTGGACGACGCCGCCATGCGCTCGGAACTCAATCGGGCGAGTGCCGCGCAGAGCGCGGTGGAGAAGCAGCAGATGGCCGCGCAGTCGAACGCGTCGCTGGCTGCGGGAACCCTGGCGCGCTACCAGATGTTGAAAGATCAGAAAAGCGTGAGCCCACAGGAGTTCGACGAGGTGCAGAAGCGCTCGGAGGCGGCGGGGTTGCAGTTGCAGTCGCTTCAGGCGCAGAGCGATGAAGCCAAAGCGGCCGTTGCCGGAGCGCGAACGCAGCTTGGCTATGCGCAGCTACGCGCTCCATTCGCTGGAATCGTCACGGCGCGCATGGCCGATCCGGGAACGCTGGCGACACCGGGAACTCCGCTGCTTCAGATCGATCGCGACGGTCCGCTGCAACTGTATACATCGGTGGATGAATCCATGATCGGCACGGTGCGGCTGGGGATGAAGATCCCGGTGAGCGTCGATGGGATCGGGACGGGCGAGATCACGGGGACAGTAGCGCAAATCGTTCCCGCCGCTGACCCGACGAGCCGCAGCTTTCAGGTGAAGCTGGATCTTCCCTCTGCCCCAGCGCTGCGCGCGGGTATCTATGCGACGGCGAGCTTCCCCGGCGGGATGCGGGCAATGATTCTGGCGCCCCAGTCGGCGGTCGTGATGCGCGGCTCGCTGGCCTGCGTGTATGCGCTCGATCAAAATGGCGTCGCGCAGTTGCGATATGTGACCCTGGGAAACCGGCACGGCGATCAGGTGGAGATCCTCTCCGGACTCGCCGCGGGGGAGACGCTGGTCGACAATCCCGGCGACCGGGACCTGTCCGGCAAGCGCATCGAGGCGCAACTATGAAACAGCACCCCATCGGGTTCGTGCCGGACGACTTGGGAACCCCGACACAGCCGCACGGCATCGCCGGCCATCTGGCGCGCACGTTTTTGAATTCGAAGCTGACGCCGCTGTTTGTGATGGCCTCGCTGGCGGTGGGCCTGTTTGCGGTGCTGGCGATCCCCCGCGAGGAAGATCCCCAGATCCAGGTCCCCATGTTGGACGTGATGACGGCAATGCCGGGCGCGTCTCCGGCGGAGATCGAGCAGCGAGTCAGCAATCCTATCGAGAGCTTGATGCAGGAGATTCCCGGCGTCGAGTATGTCTATTCCACCTCCAGCCCGGGGCAGAGCCTGGTGATTGTGCGTTTTCTCGTGGGAACATCCGAAGAGGACGCCCTGATCAAGGTCTACAGCAAGCTCTACTCGAATGCCGACCGGATGCCTGTGGGCGCTTCGCCCTCCATGGTCAAGGCGCACTCCATTGACGACGTGCCGATTCTCGCGCTGACGCTGTGGGGTGGCCACTACGACGGATACCAGTTGCGGCAGATGGCGGATGAAGTGCAGCACACCATCCGGCAGATTCCCGATGTGTCGGAGACGAAGGTGATTGGCGGCCAGCCGCGCGCCATGCGCGTGGTGTTGAGCAGCGCCAGGCTGGCGGGGTTCGGCATCTCTCCCGATACCGTGGTCGAGCGACTGAAAGCGGCGAATGCACGCACGCAGGCGGGTGAATTTGCCGAGGGCAATCAGGAAATCCGCGTGGACGCGGGCAATCTTTTCCGTGATACCGCGGACCTGGCCGGCGTGGTGCTGGGCGTCGCGAATGGACGTCCGGTCTATCTGCGCGATGTTGCCGACAAGATTGTGGACGGCCCGGCGGAGGCGCAGGATTACGTGCTCTTTGGCACGACGCAGGGAAATGCACATGGCGCGGCCCCGAAGGATTATCCCGCGGTCACAATTACAATTGCCAAGCGCAAAGGCACGAACGCCACCGACATCGCGAATGCGGTGCTGAAGCGAGTGGCGGAGATGCGCGGCGTCACGCTGCCCGCCGATGTGAATGTCACGACGACGCGCAACTACGGCGCCACGGCCAAGGCAAAATCGGACGAATTGCTGGAACATCTGCTGCTGGCGAC
>JAJZIF010000542.1 GCA_021810735.1 Acidobacteriota bacterium | reverse complement strand
GGAGGCGGAAGCGGCACTGGAAAGCGATCGCCTGAACCTGAGCTACACGAAGATTGTTGCTCCCGATTCCGGCATCGTGAACCAGAAGACGGCGCAGGTGGGTCAGAATGTGAGCGCCGGCCAAACTCTGATGACGCTGATCCCGCTCACCAATATATGGGTTACCGCAAACTTCAAGGAAACCCAGCTGGACCACATGCGAATTGGACAGGTGGCGACATTTACCGTCGATGCGTACGGCGGTCGCAAGTACGACGCGAAAGTCACGCAGATTGGCGGAGCGACAGGCTCCATGTTGAGCCTGTTTCCTCCGGAAAACGCAACCGGAAATTACGTCAAAGTGGTGCAGCGCATTCCCGTACGCCTGGATCTTTCCAATCCCAACGAGGACAGCGACCGTCTGCTTCGTCCCGGCATGTCGGTGGAGCCCGTCATCCGGGTGAAGAACTAAGCCTTCGCTTTCGCGTGAATTCGCGATAGCGAGGTCGTCGTCGCAGCTACCCCCGTGAAGAATCCAGAAAATATGCGCCTCGTACACGCAGCCATCACCCTCTGGATTCTTCGCTGCGCTCAGAATGACTCATCTCTTTTTTTTTGAATACAGAATCTGCAAATTCGCATTGAAGAGTGCAGATGCATGTCGGCTCCGCCGCAACGGGAGAACTGCGCCTGCTATAAAGTTTCATGGCAGTGCTGTTATCTGCGTGCCTGGAAAAAGCGACGGAGGAGGTCTCCGCATTCTTCCGCCAGCACGCCGCCGGTCAGCTCGATTCGATGATTGAGTTGTGGATGATTCAACACCGTGAGGACGCTGCCCACAGCTCCCGCCTTTGGATCGAACGCGCCGAACACCAGCCGTCCGATGCGGGCGTGAATCATGGCTCCCGCACACATGGCGCAAGGTTCCAGCGTGACGTAGAGCGTGCATCCCTCCAGGCGGTAATTTCCAAGCGCTTTTCCGGCGGCGCGCAGCGCGACGATTTCGGCATGCGCGGTGGGATCATGTTCGCGGATCACGCGGTTTTGGCCGCGGGCGACGATCGTGCCGCCTGGTTCCAGAATCAACGCGCCGATCGGCACCTCGCCGGAAGCCTGCGCATCTTCCGCCTGCTTCAATGCCTCACGCATCCATAGCTCGTCGGAGGAGGATAGCGTCTGGACCGGCATAGATCACAGTCTAAGCAATGTTCGATGGATAGGGAAAGGAGTTCTCCTGGCTGCAGGGAGCAGCTTCGAGCACAGCGCAAAACATCTCTTCCTCGTAGGCCGCCCGAGCGGCCTGGAAGGGCACTGGGTCGATGGTCTCTCGAGATTGGGCGAGGAGAGAAGACATGGTGCCGCGCCAGACACGATGGGCTGCAAACAGCTTGGATGCCTCAGCCTGGTTTTCTCCCATTCTCAATGCAAACTCGTCTTCAAAATCTGGATGATCCGACACGAGATGCTTGAGGAAGGAAGGGTGCTGCGCCAATATCCTTGCCGCCGCGTCGAGATCGCGTAGCTGGAGGGCCACAGCTCCCAGCAGAGAAGTGGGCCCAGTCCAGGCGACAGGCTGATAGCCGCGGAGCCATGCTTCCAGTTCCTCTACTTCCATCGGCATCGCAATTGCATAGCCCTGGGCGTGTTGCACTCCCAAGGCGGCAAGCGCGTCGCGGCATGCATTGCTTTCGATTCCTTCGGCAATCAGTCCCAATCCCAGCGCCTGGGCAAGATTCACCAGGTTCATCAGGAGTCGGAGCTCCTTCGGACGCTGTTCCAATCCAGTCGAAAAGCAGCGGTCCAGTTTGATGGTGTCGATGGGAAGCTCCTTCACTCGCAACAGGGAGGAGTAGGCGCTGCCCACATCATCCAGAGCAACCCGCACGCCACAGGTTTTCAGGGTGAGGAGCGCTTCCTGGGCACCGGCCATCGTGAGCGTACCGGGGCGCTCCAGCAGCTCCAGGACAATGCGGTTCGCGCTCACACCGCTGGCTTCAATCTGCTGGCGCAATTCCAGCATGGCTTTTGGGTCGGCCAAAGTTACAGGTTCAAAGTTGATCCCCATGGTCAGATGAAAACCGGCTTTGTCGAGGCGGTGGATGTCCTGAACGCCCTGAGCGAGCACCTGAAACGTCAGTGCAGTCAGTTCAGCCGGGCCGAAATGCGGCAGAAACTCGGCGGGCCAGAGAAGCCCGTTGCCGTCCACGAGTCTCGCCAGGGCTTCTACTTTCGTAACACTCCCCGTTTGCAAATTGACAATGGGCTGGTAATGGACGCGAAGGCTTCCTTTCCGGAACAGCGCGAGAATTTTTTTCTGGTAAAGGCGTTTTTGCTCGTCGACCTCTGCCTGAAAGATCATCCAGCGCGGCCCCGCCTCGTCCGCGACTTCCTTTAACGCATCCAGGGCACGGTCCGCGTGACGGAGCAGATGCTCCGGCGTGGAATCGTCCTGGGGGAACACGGTCACACCCATGCTGGTACGCAGGGTTGCGGCGCGTCCATTCGCGAGACGAATCGGCTGTTCCACCGATGCCTGGATGCGAGACAGCATGACCGCCAGATCGTCCTGATGATCGAATCCTTCCAGGACGAGTACGAATTCGTCGCCACCCAGTCGTCCCACTGCGTCGGCCGGTCCGAGCGGCACTTGCAGACGTTCGGCGACGGTACGCAGCAGAAGGTCGCAGGCCGGATGGCCGTGCAGATCGTTGAGTATCCTGAAGTCATTCAGGTCGAGCAGCGCGACGGCCATCGATCGATTCTGTTGGCGCGATCGGACGATTCCTTCCTCGATCCGCTCCGTCAGTCCGCGACGATTCAGAATGTCCGTAAGCGGATCATGCCGGGCCAGCCACGACTGGGACTTCCGCTCCTCGTCGAGTATGTGACGGAGATCGAGGCTGTCCAACCCGTGCCCAACCAGCCGTCCGATCCGTTCAATCAATTCCACCAGTTCGGGATGGAAGATGTTCGCCTCGCGGGACACCAGGGTCAAGAGCGCCCAGATTTCGCCGTCGCGGTAGAGGGGAACCACGGCGGTTGCGTGCAGGTCGTGCCGGCGACAAAAGTCCTGGATTGGGGGATAGTCCGG
>JAJZIF010000541.1 GCA_021810735.1 Acidobacteriota bacterium | reverse complement strand
GGGAGAGTTGGGCCGCGCAGCCGCGCGGCTGGGAGAAAAGCAGATCAACATTGACTATTCCTACTGCGGTCTGGAGCCCGGATCGACGCAGGCGCTATTGGTCTTCGGAGTGGACGACCTCACCAATGCCGCTAATCTGCTGGACGAACTCGCGACCGAAGCTGCGCAATAAGCATCTCGCATCCTGACCGCAAACAGGGCGCTCATACGAGAGCAATGGTTTCCTGCCGGCCGACCAGGATGTGTCCTGCGACAGTCTGCTTATTCGGCACGAAGTATCTCGGCCGGATCGATTCGTAGCGCATGCAGCACTGCCGGTGAAGTGGCCAGCATCGCAGCGAAGAGAATTGCCAACAGGGGCATCGCCACCATGACAGGATCGGTGGCCTTTACTTGGTAGAACAGCGTTTCCAGATAGTGTACGCAGGCCATCCCAAGGGCCACGCCCGCCAACGCTCCAATGACAATCATCGAAAAAATTTGCACCGTTACCAGTTGCACGATGGCGGCGCGTTGCGCGCCCATGGCGATGCGGATGCCGATTTCGCGCTGCCGCTGCAGCACGGAGTAATTCAGCACGCCGTACAGTCCAATCCCCGCAAGCAGGAGCGCCACACCGGCGAAGAACAGAGACAACATCGCCAACAACCTTTCGCGGACAGTCTGCGAGTCGATGATCTCCTTCTGCGTGCGGATATTGCTCACGCGGAACTCCGAGTTCGTCTGCGACACCGCCCTGCGCAGTGTGGATGCCAGCGCGAGAGGATTGGAACTGGCGGTGCGAACCATGAACGTCGATGAACCGACAGACTGTAGGGCGCCATCCTTCCCGATGGAGCGAAACGGGACATACGCTACAGGTTCGATCGGCCCGCGTATGCTGCGGTAACGCGCGTCATGGACCAGTCCCACGATCTGATAGACACCCCCGTTCGAGCGTGCGAATGACTTCCCGACCGGGTCCTCGCCATTGAAGTACGTCTTCGCGAAGGTTTCGTTCACGATCGCGACGCCGGGAGAGGTTTCCCCTGGACGGAAGTCTCTACCGTCGATCAAGGGGATCTTCATGGTGTCTAGCCAGACGGGCGATACACTCAGAAAATAGGTGAGAGCATTGGCCGGCGGCGCACCGTTGATCGAGATAAACGAATTCGAAGATATGCCTGAGAGCAATGGCCACTGGCACAACGCGACCTTTTCGACCCCAGGAACAGCGCGCAAGCGCTCGGCCATCTGCTCCCAGGCAACCGGAGATTGATTCTGCCGCGTGTCGGTATCGAGAACGAGAAGTCGCTGGGAGGAAAAGCCGGTGTATTCGTTCGACAGCCGCTGGAATGTGGCAATAAACAGGCCGGCAATAAAGACCACGAGGAAGCAGAAAGCGACCTGAGCTGCGATCATCCAGTGCATGGAGCGGCGCGAGTGCGGGTTTTCTCCGCCTTTCAGGACGCTGATCGGCTCAACAACCGAGACACGCAGCGCGGGAAGCAGCCCCAGCAGCAGCGTCACACCGAAAACCAGCGCCAGACCAAATCCGAGAACTCGCCAGTCCGTTGAGAGGATCAGGTGTGCCGGACGGTCCGGCGGATTGACTTTGCTGACGATCAACGGTGCAGACCACCACGTGAACAACGCGCCCAGCGCAGCCGAGAGTAACGCGACGAGGATACTTTCCACCAGAATCATCTGCACCAGGCGTCCCCGTCCCGCGCCAATCGAGACACGCAAGGCCATTTCGCGTGTCCGTGCGGCTGCCAGGGCCGTCATCAGATTGGCGACATTGGCGCAGGCGATCAGCAATAGCAATGCCACCAGCACGCCTAGGACGCCGAGCGACTCGCGATAATCGTTCTGCATTAACGAGACGCCGCCGTGCGCGGGCTCCATCAACATTTTCTGGTTCAAGAAAGCCTGCAGTACCCATTTGGGCATCGCGGTGAAACCCTTCGCTCTCTCGGCTTCAAAGGCTCGACTGACCGCATCCATTTTCTGGCGAAGCGGCTCAATCTGGACGCCGGGTTGCACCAGGACCAGCGTCCGAAACCAGTCCGCGTTTGGGTTGCTTACTGCCGGATGCATCATCGTTGGCAGGAAGACGTCGATCACCGTGCCCGGTTCGGTGCCGGTAAAACTTTTTGGGCCCACGCCGACAATTTCGAACAGGGTATTGCCGATCTGCAGCGTACGACCCACCACGCCAGGATCGCGGTTGTAGCGGCTCGTCCAATAAGCGTAGGACATCACGGCGTACGGATACGCACCCGGTTTGAGGTCATCGTTTTTCGTGAGCAACCTGCCTCTGGATGGGCGAAGACCGAAGGAATCGAACATCGAGCCAGAGACGTATTGCACGTATGCCTTCTCCATCTCCTGGTCCGACTTATAGGTCAGGTCCATCCGGTTCGCGTAGGAGACGGCAATCAATTCCGCCTGGCCTTGTACGGCGTCGCGCATCAGCAGAAAGGGCGGATAGGCCCAGCCATCGTAGGTCATCAGCTTGCCGTTGGGCAGGAATGCCTGACGGGACAGCGCATACAGCCGGTCCGGCGCGGTGATGGGCAGTGGCCGCAGAAACAGGGCCTCAATCAGGCGGAATGCCGACGTGCATGCTCCCATGGCAAAGGCCAGCGAGAGGACAGCAGCGGTGAATGTCACCTTATTGCGCTTGAGTTGTCGCCATCCGAAGATGACATCCGCCCGAAGCGATTCCAGCCACGCGACGACGCGAAAGTTGTGGCTTTGCTCGCGCTGCCGCAGGCGAGAAGCAAACGCTTTGCGGACCTCCGTCGGGTCGCGCCCCTGCTCGATGGCTTCCGCAATGTGCGACTCGAACTCTTCGTCAATTTCGCGGTTCAATTGATCGCCGCGAAAGACATTCACAATGCGTGACCACAATGGCATATCAGGCCTCCCGTAGAACCCGATTGATGGCCGAACTCACTGCCATCCACCGCGATTCTTCCGCAGCAAGCTGCTTTTTACCGGCAGTAGTCAGCTCATACTTGGATCCGGCGTTTAACCGGCCAATCCTCTGAACCACACGCAATCATTGGTATAGCTGAGAAGCGTTATTCTTT
>JAJZIF010000540.1 GCA_021810735.1 Acidobacteriota bacterium | reverse complement strand
GTCTTTCTCTTCCTCTGAATTTGGAATATGCCGACCTGCACGTGCATCAGTCCGAATATCAAAGCTCCTGCGCCACCGTTGTGATGCTCGACTGTTCGCACTCCATGATCCTGTACGGAGAAGATCGGTTCACGCCCGCCAAACGTGTGGCCATGGCTCTGTCGCACCTGGTGCGCACGCAGTATCCCGGCGACACGCTCTCGCTGGTGCTGTTTCACGACTCTGCCGAAGAATTGCCGCTCTCGCAACTGGCGCGCGCCCAGGTCGGCCCCTACTACACCAACACCCGCGAAGGCCTGCGCCTGTCGCAGCGGATTCTTGCCCGCCAGCGCAAGGACATGAAGCAGATTGTGATGATCACAGATGGCAAGCCGTCGGCGCTGACGCTCCCCGATGGCCGCATTTATAAGAGTGCCTTCGGACTGGACCCGCTGGTGGTCCACGAAACCCTGGAAGAGGTCGCCCGTTGCAAGCGGTCCGGCATTATGATCAACACCTTCATGCTTGCCTCCGATCCCGGCCTGGTGCAGTTTGTGCAGCGGGTCACGGCCATGTGCAAGGGGAAGGCCTACTTCACCACACCGGAAACCCTGGGACAGTATCTGCTCATGGATTTTCTCTCCCGCAAGATAAAGACAATTCACTAGTATTTACAACCCTAATCCGTCGGCAAGGTAGCGGACAGGCGAACGCAATGGTCGTTTGGCCGTGGAGTGGGCCTTCTATCGACGATCTGGCTTCGCAGACCGGTTATAACTCGCGGCTACCTCCGCGGCAAGAATGGTAAGTGGCTCCGCGTAGCGGAGTGAAGAATCCAGGGAATATGCGCTTGGCATTGCCGCCGTCGTCTTCTGGATTCTTCACGGAGTTTACCCTGAGCGAAGCCGAAGGGTTCAGGATGACTCATCCCATTTTCAACTACAGCATCTGTAAATCGGCCATAAACCGTCATCCTGAGCGTAGCGAAGAACCTGCGCATTTGTCTTCTTTTTATCTTTGGAATACCAGGGGCCCTCGTTTGCTGCGCCCTTCAAAAAAAAGCCTGTCCGCGATACCCGCATTGAAAAACCCTGGAATGGCGAGTGGAACCCGCCGCCAGCCGTTCCAGGGTTGGATTGGCGCGGTAAATTGCGTCTGCCCTGTTATCTATGTCTCTGACGGTATATCTGTCGGCTTGCATTGTTCTGCCGCCGGTTGATGTTTTGCCGCTGTCGCCATGTAAGCCTGCCGCCGTTCGCGCGGCGGTACGCCACGACAGAGCGGTGGATGTTCTGCTGACGATTCAAGTCCCTTGCAGCTTGACGGGAATTGAGTTGTCCCGTCCGAAGTCCTTGAGCAATTCTTCCCTGCTGGTTATAGCTGCGTCCGTTGACTGTATCTTTGGACAGCACCGCCGGCTGACCATGATTGGCCGCGTAGAACTGACCTCTGTTCTGGCTGGCAGCTTGCATGTGCGCCATCTGGCTTGATGTCGCCGGAAAATGCTGCTCCCGGCTGGCCTGCATCTCCGCCGCTGTCGGCATGGCGCGAATGCCTCCCGCGCCGCCGTTGTAACTGACGCGGCTATTCACCACCCTGTTGTTGATGACGGTCCGGTTGTACGTATTGTGAATGACGGTCGTATTCACATTCATCACAGAGCGGTTATAGAAGAAGTTTCCGCCGCGCCAATAGCCCCCCGCGAAGCCGATGCCGCCGTATCCAAAACCATAGTTCACGCCGCCATAAAAGCCCACATGAGGGCCCCAGTAGCCAGCGTGCCACGCATACATTCCACCGGCAAAACCCCAGTAGCCCGGGGTCCAGAGCAGGCCAACTCTTGGCGGATGTACCCACACCCCGGGAACCCAATAATACCCGGCGGCGCCATAAGCCCAATAGCCTGGCGTCCACAAGTACCCTGGTCCCGGGCACACCGGCTGTGTATACACCGGTAAAGCGGGCGGCGCGATGGCCACCGAAACAAACACCCCGGCAAACGATGAAACTGGCATTGCAACGGTTGCCAGCGCAAGCAATATTTTTCTGAGGGAATTGAAAATAGGCATGCCCTATTCTTCTCCTGTCGTCCTAATATTCGCTTTCCCGCACAGCGGCACCGCCTGCGGAGGAACGCTTTTCCAGGCCGCGAATCGTCCGACGTCTGGCCTTGCTAGGTATAAACGCACTCCAGAGAAATTTGTTGCGCAAAAAAACCGATTGGCATCGTTGAGCGGTTCCCTGGGCAGGTATCCGCAGCGGAATCTCTGTCGGTAGGTAGACGGCCTGGTTCAGTATTCGCGCTGATAGGTGCGCGTGATGCGGTCATGCCAGCAGAGATTGTCCTCATCGACAAAACACCAGAGGAATCCTATTCCCAGCGGCAGCAACGAAAGCCACCACGCCCCCAGCCTCCGCTGCAACGCCGCGCGCGGAGGATTCTGATCGTCGAAGGTGCACAGCGCAATGTGCGCGTACAACATGCCCGCTGTCGCGCCGCTCAGCGAGAAGAACAGCATCTGGTACAGCACCCACAACGCTGCGTACACCGCGCCCGCCAGCGCCACGGCAGTCAGTCCCGTGGGCAAATGAGGAGTCGCCGCCGCGAAGACCGCAAGAAATCCCAGAAACCCGGCCGTCACTGCTGCAAAGTCCACGGCAAAGGCCATCACACGGCGATCGATGGAAGCCGGATCCACCATAAAGGGCACGTAGTCCGCAACGCTGGTTTCTGCGCGTCGACGGTACGACGCCGGTTCCTTATCGAGCGAAATGGAAGCCCATTCCAGCCCGCGAAACGTGTTTGCCGGCGGCGTCTTCGATGCAGACGCGACAGTCCCAGATATCCCTCTGCGACTCTCTCCCGCCGCGCTGTACGTCACGCGATTCGTGGCGGGATGAAGCGGCGCGGATGCAGACTTGGAGCTTGGGGTAGAGTTCCCGCCCGAATTTGGCTCTGCCGCTGGCGGTGCAACTGCGCTCACAACCGGATCGGTCGCCGCCGCTGCAATTTCAGGTGCGCTCGACAGCACGATCGCGTCTTGTCCCGGTGTCGCTGAAACCTCGACTTCCGGTTGCACCTCAAAGATGCGGAGTTGCGCC
>JAJZIF010000539.1 GCA_021810735.1 Acidobacteriota bacterium | reverse complement strand
AAATGCCTTGATCCCGATATCGACAGTCAGACCGCCCTTCACGCGGCTCACCACGGTGCCTGTGATCGGGGTCTTGTCGTTGGCGGCTTTCTCGATGGAGTCCCACACGCGCAGCCGCTGCGCCCGCTCGTAGCTGACCAGGTAGCCGCCCTCCGGCTCCTCATGCTCGATGACCACATCGATCACCTCGCCGGGCTGGAACTTCACAGCGCCGGTGTGGTCAGTGACCTGTTCGAGAGGCACCAGCCCCTCGGACTTCAGGCCCACATCCACCACGAGATACTTTTCCGTTTGCTTGAGGACGGTGCTGGAAACAAGCTTATCGCCGTATGCCTCGACAGCGGCGGCCTCGGCGGCCTGTTCCCGCTCAAACGCCTCCAAAGCAGCGGAGAAATCCTCACTCGACTCGGCGGCGGGGAAGGACACTGCCACAGGCTCGGCTTGGGTAACCGCATCGGCAGACACAGAGGCCGGCTGTACGGCCGGCGCCGGCACAGTATCAGGCTCCGCCTCCACCGCGCTCGCAGCCGGCTCAGCCTCGGCTACAGGTTCTTGGGGGGTATCGGCGTCCACCGCGAGCGATTCGCCAGCTTCGGCAGCAATTGGAGCTTCGGCATTGTCTGGGTTGGACGTGGACTCTCGCAACGGCTGTTCGTTCTCCGTCGCAGGTTCAAGGGTTGGGATTTCCAATTCGGTGTTCAGGGTTATGCTCTCGGTTTCGGAATTGACGACGTTTGCCATTACTGCCAGCTCCGGGAATTTCTTGCGCCTGCGGCCCGCTTTGCCTGCCACAGGATGTAGCTTTCGCGGCACAAGACTTGGCTTGGACCCGGCCTGTGCGCAGACCCTCCACGAGGCGAATTGTCAGGCCGCGCGCCCAGTGACAGCCTGTCACTGGCCTGTTGCGCTGAGATCGCAATGCGGTTGATTTCTTCTGGAAACCCCCGCACGCCCCGGCTTGCGCGTCGGCGGCCACAACTCGCTGCTTAAATCCGCGCAGGAAGCTACGCACACGAGTGTAACAATCTCCGCTTTCCAGCGTCAATCAAGACCTGCGCGCAATCTTCGGAACGCAAATCTCCTCCCCGAATTTCGTCCTCTATACTGGAGCGAACGGCGCGATTCTCATGGACCATCTCTGGACTCCCTGGCGCTACGCTTATGTCACCGCGGCGGAAGGATCGGCGCGCGCGGGCATTCCCGCCGCGCTTTCCGCCTGGCCGGGCGATCTGGGCTGCGTCTTCTGCAACCTCGTCGCGGCGGCCGACTACGCCATCGCCAACGGCATGGCGCCGGAGCGGGCCGAGGCCGCCGCTGGTCTCATTCTGCGTGGCCGGTACTGCTTCATCTGCCTGAATGCCTTCCCGTACACATCGGGTCACGTGATGGTGATGCCCTATGCGCACCTGGACAGGCTGGCGGCCCTGTCCACCGAGACCGCGCACGAGCTCATCGAACTGGCGCAGCGCACCGAGCAGGCCCTTGGCCGCATATATAACCCGCATGGCTTCAACTTCGGCTTGAACGTGGGCCAGTCGGCCGGCGCCGGGGTAGCCGGGCATATTCATCTGCACGCCATGCCGCGCTGGAGGGGCGACACCAATTTCATGACCACGGTGGCCGAGACGCGGATTCTTCCCGAGGATCTGCAAACGACATGGAAGCGGATAAGAGACGCATTCAGCGAAATGCGCGCCAGCGAGTAGGGCGCTTGTGAGGCAAGGCATCGGAGGCGAAGCATCGCGCCGGGTGGCTACGATTCCGACTCGCGTCCATCCAGATTCCGCTTGAGCACCTTTTCGACCACCTTCTCCACATCGGTCAGGAAGAAGCTGTTGGCGGGCTGCTGTACGGCCACCTGCGTTCCGGTGTGTCCCAGGGCGGAAGCGATCTCGTTCCAGCGGTAGATGCGCGAGGTTACCGGCATGACCACCGGTCTGGGCGCCGGCTCGGGCAGCGCAAAGTAGATGATCCAGATGGCGAGCGCGGCCAGAATCAGCGACTCGTAGACAAACTGCAACGGCGCGGTCAGCGAGGTGTTGCGGGATACCAGAGATGTGACGATAAAGTCGTTGGCGGACATCAGGCCGAAGCCGAGTGCGATGCCAAATCCCTTATTTCGTATCGACAGGCGCAGCGCATTCATGCCCAGGCAGAGGAAAGCCAGCAGGCACAACTCCAGCACGCTGACCGAGTGCATCAGGGCATAAGAAACCGCTGCGACAAGATTGACTCCGTTGGGCGCGTAGGCATCGCCGATGCCCCAGTGCTTCATGGACAGGGATGTCAGGCTGACGATCACCGAGATCAGCGCGGCCCAGCGAAACAGCACGATTCCGATCTTTGAAAGCCCGGGAAAACCGGCGAGCGCGGAACGGAAAACCTCTGTGCAGATGAAGAACAGCAGCACGGCGCTGGCTACGTACACCGTAATGTACGAATAGGTGTACGCCGCGTAGTAACCGCGATTATCGATGTGCCGCTGCAGCAGGTAAAGCGTCGCCAACAAAAGCGGCACCGCGGCAACGTGAAGCGCCACATAGCTGCCCATGGCAGGAAAACGGCGATGCAAACTCTTCTTCCAGAAGAAGATGCCGAGCGTAACCCAGAGAGCAAACTCCGCCACGCTCATTACCGACATGGCAGTATTGACTGGCATAAGAGACTAGAGACACTCCTGCAAACTTGGTCAGGATAGCCTCAAAATGCTGCTGGACTCAATGACGAAGGCGTGGGCAGGCGTTGCCACTTTTGTGCTATGCCGAGGCCCTGCCTGCCATCAAAAGGCAATGTCCCTAGCGCAGTCCTGTGCCGCAGGATGGGCAGGGAGGAAGCGGAAGCGAAAGCGGGCCGGAGCCGGTCGCGGTGGCGGAAAAATACCGCTGGATTGCCGGTGCGGGCGCAGAAGTCACTGATGCAGCGGTGAGGCCAGCGAAAACGACGAACATCGCAAAGACGCGAATGGCAAGCTTCATTTGGTAACCTCAAGCGAATTCACAGTAACCGGAGGTTGGTCTCCTTACTGTGTGGCATGGTAGACCATGTTCTTTCTCAAGTCCATCTTTTTCCTCTACATAAATAGTT
>JAJZIF010000538.1 GCA_021810735.1 Acidobacteriota bacterium | reverse complement strand
CGGGCGGTGGACGGCCGGACATGGCCGAGGCGGGCGGCAAGGACGCCAGCCAGCTCGACGCAGCGCTCCGCAGCGCGCCGCAAGTGGTGCAGTCGATGCTGGGCTAAGAACATTTCCCAATCTGGCGCTCTTGAGTATCGCGGTGGGTCCTGGCAAGTTGCGCAGCCGATTCCGATTGCTGTGCAGTGGGTTGAAAATTTATACTGAAGTTGCTCTGGTGTGTTGTCTGCTTCTTGAGACGCATGCCTTTTCTTTTCTGCCATCGCTTCCCTTCCTGGTCTAGCGGGGTCGCCTGCCTCGCGTCGCTGGGCATGGGGATATTCCTGCTTTGCCCTCTGCCCGTGCAGGCCTCCATCTCGCATCGTCAGAGCGTGATTGCCTACGCTCGCGCCACCGCGATCCAACGTCATCTGGAAGCGATCCCGAACGCCGAGCGAACACGTTCGCGGTATGAACACGCGCTCGATGCGTACCGAGCTGTCTATCATGGCGATCCAGCCTCACCGGATGCCGCGCGCAGCATTGCCGCGGTCGCCAACCTGCTTGCCGGCGAAGGGCGCCGCTTTCGCGATGCCAAGCTTTTCCATGATGCCGTGGCGCAGTGGGAATTTTTGCGGCATCAATATCCCACCAGCTCCTTGCGCCAGCGGGCGCTGTTCGAAGAAGGGCAGATTGAGCAACACGATCTGCATGATCGAACCGCAGCCAGAAACATCTATCGCAGCTTCCTCCTGCACTATCCACAGGACCCGCTTGCGGAGCAGGCGCGGGCCAGTCTGCACGGCGGCACAGTTGCGGAAGAGGCAGAGGGCCGCGCACGGAAGCCGCAGCGGACCAAGGCTCTTCCCGCGGAAGAGTTTTTGCGTAGGGACAAGCCGTCTCTCGGAGCAAAGAAGACTGTCCCAGCGAGTGATCCGAGCCACGGAAACCAGCTTGCCTCTGCACCGAATTTGAGGCAAACAAATTCGTTGCTCTCGGCAACTACTTTGGCAAACTCGTTGCCCTCGGCAACTATTCTTCAGGATGTACGCTATTGGGCGGAGAGCGACACCACCCGGCTTGCCGTGGACCTGAGCGATGCGGTCCCCTACCACATCTATTCGGAGCAGAATGGCAGGCAGATTTCGGTGGTTTTCTTTGGCGCACGTTCTGCCGCGACGCTGCTCGATCACACGATCGCGGCGCATGACGCCAATCTTCGATCCATGCGTGTCGATATGTTGACCGGCAACCAGGCAGCGCTGGTGCTGCAAATGAATCGCGCGGTGAGCTTCACTTCCTTTGTCTTGTCGAACCCTTCCCGCTTGATTCTGGACCTGCAACCTGCGCTCGCCACAGACTTTGGACAAAGCGAGACGCCGTTGACACGGCAGACTGCAACCGCGAACCCGCGCACGCCCCCGACGCAAATCCGGGCCGCTGCGCCGGCAAAGATCCCAGGCAGCGCGCAAGTTGCAATTCGCAGCAAGGGTGGGGAGGACGCGGCGCAATCGTCTCCTGACCTGAGGCAGTCGCCAGCACTCGCGACCGAGCCAGCCACGAACAATCAGCATTCCATGGCGCGGGTCCTGGGGTTGCGCGTTCGTCGCATCGTCATCGACGCCGGGCATGGTGGCCATGATTCCGGCACGATTGGACCGGATGGCATTGAAGAAAAAGACGTTGCCCTGGATGTGGCGTTACGCCTGGGCCATCTTTTGCAGCAGCGACTGGGCGCGGAGGTCATCTACACCCGCCGCACCGACAAATATGTTCCGCTGGAAGAGCGCACGGCGATTGCGAATCAGGCGCACGCCGATTTATTCCTGTCGATCCATGCCAACTCCAGTTCCGACCCGCAGGTTCGCGGCGTCGAAACATATTTTTTGAATTTCACCTCGTCGCCGGACGCGATGTCGGTGGCATCGCGAGAGAATGCCGACTCGAACCGCTCGGTGTATGAGCTTTCCGACCTGGTGCGCAAGATCGCGCTCAGCGACAAGATTGACGAGTCGCGCGAGTTTGCGGGCGATGTGCAACAGGAACTCTACGATGGATTGTCGTCGGGCAATCCTGGACTTAGAAATCGCGGCGTCAAGCAGGCCCCGTTTGTCGTATTGATTGGGGCGCAGATGCCTTCGATTCTGGCGGAGATTTCGTTCCTGACGAATCCCGACTCCGCCATGGAACTGTCTCACCCGGCGTATCGCGAACGGCTGGCCGAGGCGCTGTATCGGGGCGTTGCCGAATATGTTCAGGGCATGAGCGGTATTCGTATCACGAAAACGGTGGCAGCCGAAGCGCTTCCTGCCCCTGCCGAATAGCGGCGCGAATGGTAGTCTGAGTTCGGAACCATGCTCCGACATTCGTCCGCATCTCGCCCGTTCTTTGTTTTCCTTATCGTCACGTTGACGATTTTTTCGGCTGGCGCGCAATCGAGCGCCGGAAGCCAGCCTGCGAAATCAGCCGCATCCGCAGCTACCGCGCATTCATCGTCGGCAAATCCATCCGGCGCAGCAGTTGCCAACACACCGCAACCTCTACTGCCGGAAACATTTGACGGGTGGCAGATAACTGGCACACCGCCGCAGTCGGCCAACCCGTCGGACGCGGATGCCAGCGACGCTGTTCCACTGCAGGAATACGGATTCAAGCGATACGAGACGGCGAACTACACCCGTGACGATGGCACGCTGGCAGTAAAGGCGATGGAATTCGAAGACGCCACCGGCGCGTACGGAGCGTTTACGTTCTATCGTCGGTCCACAATGTCCGAGGCGCAGATTGGCGCGGGCGCAGCGTTCGATGGCGCGCGCGTGCTGTTCTGGAACGGGGCGGTTCTCGTCGATGCAAGATTCAGCCGCATCACCCCCATGTCCGCCGCCGAACTGCGCGACCTGGCTACCCAGCTTCCGAAAGCGGCGGGCGCTCAAGGAACGCCGCCGAATCTCCCCAACTATCTGCCGGCGCCCCACCTGGAACCGATGACGGTGCAGTATGCGATTGGGCCACAAGCCTATCGGATGAGCGGCGGTGTGCTGCCCTCCGCACTGGTAGATTTTGACCGCAGTGCGGAAGTGGTCACGGCCCAGTACAACGCGCTGGGAGGGACAGGCA
>JAJZIF010000537.1 GCA_021810735.1 Acidobacteriota bacterium | reverse complement strand
ACCTAAGTCGGCGATTGGAGAATCCATGGGCACGCCATCCCATGATCCGCCCGGAATGGGCAGACTCGGAGGCTTACCCCAGCCGGTCGGCTGCCACGCTCTTTCGTCAAGTTTTTCTTTGGCAAATTTTCCGTTTTGCAGCGCATAGAAAATTCTCCGGTCCGCCGGCGTCGCACAAAAATTGGCGTAGTCTTCGGTAAAAGTGTCGAAGGCATGGAATATTGACGATTGCGTCGCGTCCTCTGTTTGCCCCACGCCCGGCACAGCCGTTCCGGCTGCCGCAGCTGCCATCAGTTTGCAGAAATCTCTCCGTTGCATCAATGCTTCTCCTCGAAATAAAGCTACTGCATTTTTTCGGGCTATGTAATGACGCCCTTCTTGAGAATGAGATTGCCGTAAACGCGCAGTTCACCCGTCATGACGACGCAGAAGGCATGGCTTGCGCGCTCGTAGAATGCATTTCTTTCGACGCGGACGGGCGCAGCCGCATCCGGTTGATGGCGCCGCACAACCTGCATATAATCCGCTTCCACCGCGGGATCGAGCTTGTCGCCGGAAACCGCCTGCATCATGATGAGTGGATCGGCATAGCGGTCCAGCACAAAGAGTGGAAGGATGGCTTCGAGAATGGTCTTGATCGGCAACCCATCGGCGCGGACGAGGCGCTTTGCGATGCTTGCGCCGGGAAAGTTCGAGTCGGCGAGCACAATTTCATCTCCGTGCCCCATTTCACACAAGATCTTGAGTAGGTCGGGACTGACTGCGGGCGAGATTCCTTTCAGCATCTAGCGAAGCTCCTCATCGAAACAGACAGCGACTTTGCCACAGCGACCGGAGGCCATCAGAGCATAGGCTTCATCGACGCGGGCGAGCGGAAAGCGGTGGGTGACAAGGCGCGATGGAAACAGTTGCCAGCGCACGAGACGCTCGACGAGTTCTTCCATTTTCCAGATGGACGTGACCCAGGAGCCGTAGATCGTCTTCTGGTCATGCATGAGATCGGCGGATGGCTGGAACTGAACTGTACCGCCTTCTCCTAGCAGGACAATGCGACCCCAGCGGCGGGTGGCGCGGATGGCTGTGGCGCGCGCCTCGTGGTGGCCGGAACATTCGATGGCGCGCTCGACTCCGTGCCCCGCGGTCAGCGCCAAAATTTCAGAAACATTCTCCGGGCCGAACGGAATAGCTTCATCGCATAGGCCAAGATCGCGGGCCAACTGCAGTCGGCCCGGCAAAAGGTCAATGCCAAAAATTCGCTGAGCACCCAATTTGCGGCAGAGCGCGGCGGCAGCGAGCCCGACCGGGCCGAGACCAGTGATGAGCACGGCATCATTTCCGCTGAGTCCGATTTTCTCCAGCCCTTCGTAGGCCGTGCCGAAGCCGCAAGCCACCTGCGCGCCATCGGTGTAGGAGAGCGCATCGGGCAGAAAGACCAGGTCTTTCTCTTCCGCGAGAAGATAGTCGGCCATGCCGCCATCTCGCTGCCACCCGTAGGCACGGCGGTACTGCTCGCTGGTGCAGGAGATCATGTATCCGCGACGACAGTCGTTGCATAGGCCGCAGCCGGAGATGTGATAGACGATCACGCGATCTCCAACGGTGAAGCGGCGGCAGCCCGGTCCCGTCTTCACGATTTGACCGCAAGGCTCATGCCCCGCGATCACTCCCTGGTAGCCTTCCGGTCCCTTTCCGAGATGCTCACGATAGATGGCCCGGATGTCGGAGCCACAGATGGTGGAGGACTTCATGCGAAGCAGAACCTGTCCCCAACTCGGCTCAGGCACCGCGAACCGGCGGAGTTCCGCGGTACTGTTGCCGGGAAGCACAGCTCCCTGCATCTCCACTTCCGATTCCTCTTGTGCATCGGTCTTCAAAGTTTCTCCCGTGATGGTCATGCAGGCGTGATCGCTCCTGTTTCATCCCAGAGGTCTTCCCAGGACTGGTTCTGTTTCCATAGAAAAACCTGGCCTTTGATCAATCGGCAGCGACGATCCGCTGCGGCGATCCTTCCCATCTCCTCCGGCGTGAGTGGATTCTCCACCACCGCGCGCAGGTTTGCCGTGTAGTTGCGAGGATTGACTGAGAACGGAATCACGACCTCGCCTCGCTGTACCGCCCACTTGAGGCAGATTTCAGCGGGATGGACATGATGCTCGTCCGCGATGGCGCAAATAACAGGATCTTCCAGGGGTGAGGTGTCCTCTGGCGTCCGGTCTCTTTCCGGACGACCGGGCGAACCAAGCGGGCAAAAGCCGATGGGCTGAATCTGCTTTTTAAAGAGATAGTCAAGGAAGTCATGCTGCTGAAAGTGAGGATGCAGTTCCATCTCGTTGCAAACGGGCCGAACGCGAGCGTCTTTGAGAAGCAAATCGAGTTTTGGAATGGTCATATTCGATGTTCCAATATGACGGACCAACCCCTGTTCCACCAGCCTCTCCATCTCACCCCAGGTCTCCATGAATTGCGCGTGGATGTAGGGACGCGCATCCGGACTCCGCGAATCGATATCGCAGCCGGGCGCGTGAAAATTCGGGAACGGCCAGTGGACAAGATAGAGGTCGAGATACTCCAGTTTGAGGTCTCGGAGGGATTGCTTACACGACGGGATGACGTCTTTGGCTGCGTGCTTATCGTTCCAGAGTTTGGACGTGATCCAGAATTCTTCGCGCGGCGCAAGTGAGCTCCAAACGGATTGGAGCGTATCCCCGATGAGCGGTTCATTGCCGTAGACTGCGGCACAATCGAAATGGCGATAGCCAATCCTAGCCGCATCGAGAACAGCTGCGGCAATCTGCGTTGCACTCACGTGATCGGAGCCAAAGGTGCCCAGTCCTATCACCGGAATTTGCGCACCGCTCGCAAGCGTGCGCCTCGGCACCAGCGATGGATCAATCGTTTGTTGAAGCTCCGCCATTTGGAACCAAACCTCCAACCTGATTATATGTAGAAGCAAGAATAGTATGGCTGAGGCGGCATCCCTGCTGGTGGGGACTGGCGCGAGCGTGACGCATGCCGCTGCATACGTCGGCTTCTCCGATCCGTATCATTTCTCCCGCGTGTTCAAGAGCTACTACGGAAGCGCGCCCGCTCATTTCCGCG
>JAJZIF010000536.1 GCA_021810735.1 Acidobacteriota bacterium | reverse complement strand
CTCTCCATCGGTCGCCTCCCTTTGCTCTCGTCGGGATAACAAGATCATCGGACAGGCGACCCCTGGTTTCAAAATTTCAAATATCTTTGGCTAGCATTTATTGAGAATAATTTATGCGCCGAGAGGCCGATTAGTAATGAAAAACGCGCCTTATAACCTCCCAACCTGCCACCTCGATGAATCTCGCAGTCCGCAAGTTGGCATTGCGTACCATTCAGTGGCTGCAAAATCGCCTGCTCGTCGCCCTCCTGCAACATTCACCTCGCCAACATCGAGGGCGCTCTCTAGCCCCCGAAGGCGACGCCAACTCGGTGGATTCAAACTGGCGCGTCCCCAAAAATTTGGCGTTCTCGCCGTCCTGCCGTAGAAATAGAGTCAGGCGAAACTTTTCCTGACAGCATCCGATCCAACATCCCGATAGAACAGGACAAGACATTCCAATCCTTCATGAGCGCACTCGCACTGTTTCTTTTGCAGATCGCTGTCATTGTTCTGGTTACCGGCCTGTGCGGTGTCCTGCTAGGCAAACTTGGCCAGCCGCAAGTCGTGGGCGAAATGCTGGGCGGCATTCTTCTCGGGCGCTCGGTCTTCGGCTACGCCATGCCGCATTTGATCACCAGTCTGTTTCCCCCGAGTTCCCTGCATGAACTGTCGCTGGTCAGCGAACTGGGCATGGTCCTCTATCTATTTCTGGAAGGGATGAACCTCGATTTCGAGTCGGTGTGGCAGCAGCGCCAGAGTGCCATGAAGATCAGCCTGCTCTCCATGGTCATTCCCTTTGGACTGGGTTGCGGCCTCGGGGTCGCCATGTACCGCAACTTCCACGGAGTGAGCGCCAACTTCGCCGCCTTCCTGCTGTTTGTCGGCGTCGGCCTCAGCACCACCGCATTTCCCGTCTTGGCGCGCATGTTGCGCGACCATGGCACAGGCGACGCCAAACTCAATATGCTGGCTCTGGTCTGCGCCGCCATCGCCGATGTCCTCGGCTGGATTCTGCTGGCCGTGGCATTGATGATCGACTCCGCCAATGCTTCCATCTGGATACTCCTGTTGAAAATGCTCTTGCTCGTCGCATTTGGAGTTTTCCTGCTCGGCGTGGTGCGCCCGGCGCTGGCCAGGCTGGTCCGCTGGAAAGGCGCGCCCAATATTTCGCAAGTGCTGCTCGCAGTTTTTCTGGTCTTCATTCTCGGCTGCGCCTTTGTGACCGAACGCCTGGGAGTCCACGCTTTGTTTGGCGCGTTCCTCGCGGGCATGTGCGTTCCCCGCCTGCATCATTGGCATCGCCAGTTGGAGCGGACAATCCATCCGCTGGTCTCCGTGTTGCTGCTGCCCGTGTTCTTCGCGGTCACCGGCATTCACACCGAGTTTCGCGACCTCGGCGGCAAGAACGTACTGTTCTGGTTTCTGGTGCTGCTCGCCGTCGCCATTGCGGGCAAAATTGGCGGGACCTACCTGGGCGCGCGCCAATCGAATCTGCCGCCGCGCGAGTCGCTGCTCCTCGGCTTCCTCATGAATACCCGCGGCCTCATCGACCTGGTAGTGGTCAACCTCGCGCTCCAGGCCGGCGCCATCAATACGCAGCTTTTCACCATTCTGGTGCTGGTCGCCCTTATCACCACCGCCATGACTGCTCCCGCCTTGAAGCTGCTCAAGAAAAATCCAGACACTCCCGCGCCAGTTGCCGCCCCTGGGTAATCCGGCTCTTCAGCTTCGATCGGGTCAACGCCATGCTGCATAAGCCCATCACCGCCGCCGAAGTCGCCACTGCCGCCGAGGCCTTCGGCCAGCAGGATGACATTCTCGTGCTGCGCATTGTCCGCGATGCCAACTCGGTCGCTCAAACCCCTGAAGAACCGGTCTTGGCGATGGGATGATATGGGGAACGTCCCTGCGCCATCGCAACCACAGGAATGGCCGCGCGCCCGTATCTGCTGGATGCGGGCGGGCATGAGAGAACCTCACGCTGCACAAGATTTCTTCGCCGCTCGGTGCCTCTCTACGGTAGTTTTTTAATCTTCGTTCCCGGCGGGATCTTCAATTCAAACTGTTCGTCGCCCAGGGGATGGTTGAACGTCAGTTTCACGATTGTCAGCGTAATCTGGTAGCCGTCGATGGGCCGGTTGATCACGATTCTGGTGGGATACTGGATTTGATCGAACGTCTCATACTTGCTGTACAGCGTGCGCGTCACCAGCACGCCATGCGCGTCATACTCATCCCGTTGATAGGGAAGTAGGTCCGTTCGACTAATGTGGATCACGCGCTCCGGCAGCAGTTCCTGGCTATTCCCCTGGCGTCGCAGGATTCCCAGATCGTAGTCCGGCTCCTCGATTAAATGGTGGGAGTGCGGGTCGCGCGCAACGCCGGTATCGCTGGTCACGTAGACCAGATCGTTCGGCCCGATTTTTCCAACCAGCAGGGAATTGTAAAAGACCGTGGGCCGCAAATTTTTCAGCGGATTTTGCGAAGGAGTTATCACCGAACCGGACCCGGTGATGGCCTCGTCTTTCGGCGGAATCAGCAGAGTGAAATTCCTTCCGTCGCTGGCCATGTCGAACGCCCGCGTCTCCACCACCGGCAACAGCCCCAGCACCCGCAGCATCGATGGCTGACGGAGCAGAATGTACCCGCGCACCGACGTGTAATCCGTCTCCTTGCCTTTTGCGGCTCCGCCGACGGAAGCCTGGAACAACACCGTCGCGTTCATGGAATGGATCGCATCGTACCGCGCGTTCAGCGCCTGAATCAATTGCTGCGCGCTGGCGCTCATCACCACTCGGGGCGCCTGCGGCCGCTCCAGAGTCAACGTGTGTTTCAGGCAGCCGCTCAGCATCAGCACCGGGAAAGACACAAGTATGGCCAGCCATAGGCGACCATGGCCGCGCCGACGGTTGCCGTGTTGAATCCAGAAATCGATTTTGTAAAAAATAGCGGCCACTCGCTCCAAATTACCTGCCATTTCCTTGTGGTTGTGACGTTTGTTCCTTGCGATACGCTGCAACATTTTTCTCGTGTTCTTCCAGCGTGGACGCAAAGCGGGAATGGCCCCGATTCGCGGGATCGCTCACAAAATACAGGAAATCCGTCTTGGCCGGGTGCA
>JAJZIF010000535.1 GCA_021810735.1 Acidobacteriota bacterium | reverse complement strand
CATCAATCCCGCCGCCAACCTGCTTTCCGTTGAAAAGGCTACTGGTGAGATCGCCACCTACGCTCCGCGCCGCCTGACCGGTGTCAGTGTCTACCGGGAGATAGATCGTGAGTTTTCCGCCGGCGATCGCATCCAGTTCACCGCTCCCGACAAGCCGCTCGGCGTTGCCAACCGTGACCTTGCGGTTATCGAATCCATCGCTCCTGTAGGCCGAGTTACGGCCCGCTTCGAATCGGGACTAAACACCTAATGCCAGCAGCTTACCGCCCTCAAGGTAAAGAAACTTGTCGATTTTTTTGTATGAAAAATCTTGGAGTTGGTATCTCAGCCGCAATTCGTCAATGATTTTCTTGAGATCGGGATAGTTCCATAAGACCTGCTGTTTAAACTTGCTGATTCCTCCCGCTTTTTTGAGTTGCCAAAGATACTTTGTCACGCGGCTATCAAAGATTGTGTAGCGGTCTGGTTGGTGGAAACTGCAATACTTTGTTGCAAACGAGTAACAGTATCGGATTTTCATGCCCAACTTGATTTCTGCGATGTCAGTGACTACAGCTTCGTCTCCGCGGCTCAATGCTTCATCGACATTCCGATCGACGATATGTCTGGCAATGTCATGGATTGTTGGCATATATTTCTCATCCGTCTGTGAATATGAGGTGCTCGCGCGAATCCATGTACTGTAAAAAGCATTCAGAGACGCAACTTTGAGGAGAACATGTTTCAGTTCCGTATTTTTGGGAAAATGCGTAAAGAGCTCAGATAAGGCAGGGTCTGGATTGTTGATTTCCGAGTCGAATTCTTCGCATGCTCTTTCCACATTCTCCGCAGATGGGAGGGTAAGGGTTTCGTTCGACATACTATCTCCTTCCTGCGCCAGTTAAAATTATCTTAGTGCTTTGAATTCCGCAGCCGGCGCAGTTCTTCCAGCCGCTGCGCGAGTTGTTTTTCGCGACCCTCCTGGGTGGGCTGGTAGTAGCGTCGGTCGGCGAGCGTCGGCGGCAGGCACTCCATTGCGGCTACTTTGTCCGGCTCGTTGTGCGCGTAGCGATAGCCTTTGCCGTAGTCCAGTTCTTTCATCAGGCGGGTGGGCGCGTTGCGCAGGTGGAGCGGCACCGGCTCCTGGCGTGTGGCCTCAATGTCGGCGCGGGCCGCGCCGTACGCGGTGTATACCGCATTGGACTTGGGTGCAAGCGCAAGATAGACGACGGCCTCGGCCAGGGCGAGATCGCCTTCGGGTGAGCCGAGAAACTCCATCGCCTGACGGGCGCTGAGCGTCAGATTGAGTGCTTCGGGTGCAGCCAGGCCGATGTCTTCGACGGCCATGCGCACGATGCGGCGAGCCAGGTACATGGGGTCTTCGCCGGAGGCAAACATCCGTCCCAGCCAGTAGAGTGCAGCGTCGGGATCGCTGTTGCGCACGCTTTTGTGCAGCGCGGAGATGAGGTTATAGTGCTCTTCGCCGTCTTTGTCATAGCGAAGCACGCGCTGCTGGAGAGCCTCGCGCGCGATCTCACGGTCGATTTCGCCGCAACCCGCCGAAGTGGCCAGTTGTGCAGCAATCTCCAATGTGTTGTAGGCTGCGCGGCAGTCTCCGCTGGAAAAGCCGGCAATCTGCCTCAGCACTTCATCGTCAGCATTAAGAGCAAGCGCGCCAAGTCCACGTTCCACGTCTGTGAGCGCGCGACGCAGCAGCGCGATCTGCTCATCCTCCGTGAGTGGCTCCAGCACGTAAACGCGGCAGCGCGAGAGCAGCGCTGAGATGATCTCAAAGGAGGGATTCTCCGTGGTTGCGCCGATCAGACGGATTGCACCTCGTTCGACCCAAGGCAGAAAAGCATCCTGCTGTGCCTTGTTGAAGCGATGGATCTCATCAATAAAGAGAATGGTGCGTGAACCGTGGCGAGCAGCTTCTTCGGCGCGCGCCATCACTTCCTTAATCTCCTTCATGCCGCTCAACACGGCGGAATACTCCAGAAAACTGGCCTGGGTGGTGTGGGCAAGGATGCGCGCAAGACTCGTTTTTCCCACGCCGGGTGGCCCCCAGAAGATCATAGAGGCCGGGTCATCGCGCTCAATCTGCACACGCAGCGGTTTGCCCTCAGCCAGCAGATGCTGCTGCCCGGCGTATTCTTCCAGCGTGCGTGGGCGCATACGCTCGGCAAGCGGCGCCGGGCGCGCCGTCCGATGTGGCCCAGACGGGTTGGAGTCAAAGAGATTCATCCCCTGCGTCTTGCGCGCGAAGCCTCATACATTAGGATGCTCGCGGCAACAGCGGCATTCAGGCTTTCCACCGGGCCGGGGCAGGGAATCGTGACTCGATGTGCGCAGCGGGCGAGGATTTCTACCGGAATTCCTGCACCCTCCGAGCCAATGACAAGGGCCAGCGGGCCGGAGAAGAGATTCGACGCTGGCAAGGTTTCGTCGTCGTGGGGCACGGCGGCGACGGCGGAGACCGAAGCAGACGCAAGCCGCGCGAAGCAAGTGTCGGCGCTCGTGGCGAGCGTGGGAAGACGAAAGACGCTGCCAGCCGAGGCGCGCATGACCTTTGGATTCCACGGACTGACCGTTCCCGGCAGCAGAATCGCGCCCGTTGCGCCAAAGGCCTCGGCAGAGCGCAGAATGGTGCCAAGATTCCCCGGATCCTGCAGGCCGGAAAGCACGATGAGCAGCGGCGAAACGCCGCGCAAAAGCTCCGGCCATCTCCAGACAGGTAGCGCGGCCAGAGCGGCAATTGGCTGTGGCGACTCGGTGGTGACGGTCGCGGCCAGGATCGCCTCCGGAACGGAAAAAATCTCCACCGAAGCCGGAACGTTCAGTGCGTCGAGGACCGTCTCCCGGCCTGCGGCGACGAAGATGGTCCGGACGGCGATTCCACTAGCGAACGCTTCCTCGACGAGGTGAAATCCTTCGAGGGCAGCCAAATCACCTCGCCCACCCGATTTGGAGACCGGCTTCAGGAGTGCGGAGCGAAGCTCCTTGAGGCGCGGATTGTGCCTGCTCTCGATGGGGCGGATTCTGTACATGGCGGGATCCCGATGTTGCTTAATAGCTTGATTGTATGCTTTGCCGCTCTCGCTCAGAGATATCAAGCAAAGATGAATC
>JAJZIF010000023.1 GCA_021810735.1 Acidobacteriota bacterium | reverse complement strand
CATCAGCATCCCTTTCCGTCCCTTCGGAATTGAGGGTCGCGTCCGCAGCACGTCGTAACCCTGCGCCTCAATCGCCCGCAGAATCTCCATGCCGCCGCGCGTGAACAAATCCAGGTCCATCGCCAGCTCGCGGTCCACCATCCCGATCAGCGGCGCGCCTTGATGGAACATCCCCCGCGCATACTCCACTTCATACTTCATCAGTGCATGAAATTCGGGCGTCATCACGCCCCGGGCAATCGTCTCCTCCGTCACACCAAAACGCTGCATGTCCTGCCGCGGAAAATACACGCGATCCTTCTGCCAGTCCACGCGCACATCCTGCCAGAAATTCGCCAGTTGCAGCGCGCTGCACGTCGCGTCAGACAGCGCAAACCGCTCCGCATCCCGATAGCCGCATACGTACAGCACCAGCCGCCCCACCGGATTCGCCGAGTACCGGCAGTAGCCCAGCACATCCTCCATCGTCTCAAAGCGCGTCACCATCTGGTCCTGCCGGAAAGCCACCAGCAGATCCGCAAACGGCTCCTTCGGAATCTCGCACACCCGAATGGTCTCCGCTAAAGCTACAAATACTGGATGCCGCGCCTCCCCGCGATAGCAAGCGTCCAGTTCGTTGCCCCACAAATCCAGCAGCGCCAGCGACTGCTCCTTGTTGCCCACCTCATCGCCCAGATCATCCGACACGCGGCAATAGGCGTAAATGCTGTGAAAGTGTGGCCGCAACCGCTCCGGAAGAAACCAGCTCGCCACGTGAAAATTCTCGTAATGCGTCTCTGCCAGCCGCTTGCACCAGGCGCGCGCCTCTTCGAGCGTCGGCCGCTGCGCCGGCATGCGATACTCCGCGGGCAGTGCAGCCCAGCCCTGTTCCAGCAATGTAGCTTGTGCAGTATCCACTGGCATCGTCCCTGGCGTCATCTACGGTAGAATCGCGGTCTTGATATCGTTTGTGCGGCTCATCAGCTTCTTGAACACGCTGTCCAGTTCCGTCAGCCGAGCCCGCCCAGTTATGTACTCCGCGCACTTGAACTTCCCACCCGTCACCAGCGCAAACGCCTTACGCGCCGTCGTGGGCGTGTGGTGAAAGCTCGCCAACAACTTAATGTCGTTATAGTGCAACCGGTTCGTGTCCAGCGAAACTTTTGTTCCCGCCGCGCAGCCGCCAAAAAAATTCACCACCCCGCCCTTGCGCACCATGTCCACGGCCCACTCCCACGTCATCGGAGTCGCCACCGCTTCAATCGCCATGTCCACACCGCGACCGTCCGGCGTCAGCGCCCGCACCGCAGCCACGGCATCGTCCACCTGCGTCGTCTGGATCACTTCTTCTGCGCCAAACGTCTTCGCCGCCTCAATCTGCTCGTCGCGTTTCACCACAGCAATCACGCGATACCCGGCAATCTGCGCCGCATGCATAAACATCAGCCCGATCGGCCCCGCGCCAATCACCGCCACCGTGTCGCCCGGCTGCGTCTCGATCGCCGCCTCGCATTCGTCCAGCCCGCGAACCACGCAGGCCAGCGGCTCGGTCAGCGCCGCATGTTCAAACGGCACTCCCTCCGGAATCCTCAGCGTATTCTTCTCCACAATGCGCGCCGGTATTCGGATAAACTCCGCATACGCGCCATTGTTGAAAATGATCTTCTCACACAGATTCGGCTGATTGCGCTCACAGTAAAAGCACGCATCACACGGCGCCGAATTCAGCGCCACCACGCGATCGCCCAGCGCAAACTTCGTCACGCCCTCGCCCACCGCATGCACGCTCCCGGACATCTCATGTCCAAACAGCGCCGGAGGCGCCAGCATCTTCGCGTGATACCCGCGCCGGTACGCCTTCAAGTCTGTTCCACAGGTCAGCGCCGCACCCACGCGAATCACAATTTCGCCCGCCGCGGGCTCCGGCACCGGCACTCGCTCCATCCGGATGTCTTCCTTGCCGTGCAGCACCGCAACGGTCATCTCCTGCGCCGCACTCATGCCGGCTCTCCTCGTCCAACCTGCGGCTGAACAAAAATCTTCATCGAGTCAGCCTTCGGATGCGAAGCCACATCAATCCCCTTCACCGCGTCCTCCAGCGAAAACCGGTGCGAGATCAGCCGTGTCAAATCAAATCCCTGTTTGTATCCGTCAAACACCAGTTGCGCGCCCTCGTCCTGTAACTCCACAGACGAACTGTACGAGCCCACCAGCGACTTCTCATCCATGCACACCACCGCCGGATCAATCACCGCATCGCCATGCTGCGTTTGCGCAAACAGCAGCACCCGGCCACCGGGCCGTGCCGCATCCATTGCCGTCTTGATCAGGGCATTGCCGCCCACCGCCAGAATCACCGCATCCGCGCCGCGACCTTCGCTCCCAGCTTTCGCCGCGGCCACTACATCTTCCTTGCCTGCATCAATCGGATGCTTCAGCCCGAACAACGCCGCCGTAGCATGCCGCTCCGCATACAAATCCGACGTCAGCACCTTCGCGCCCGTCCTCGCCGCCAGCGCCGCCAGAAGAATTCCAATCGGCCCCTGACCAATCACCAGAACCGTCTCGTCCGACGCCAGTTCCAGGTTCCGGATCGCCTTCAGGCACGTATTCACCGGCTCCACAAACGCCGCCTGCTCAAACGGCACGCCGTCGGGAATCTTCACCAGACCGCTCCGCACAATCCAATCCATCACGCGGACATACTCGGCAAACCCGCCGCCCGAAGGCTCGAATCCCGCCGTGCAGCCCACCTTCTTGTAGACCGCGCACTGCGCAAAAGTCTTCTTCCGGCAGTAGTAGCACTCGCCGCACGGAACGTGATGAAACACCATCACGCGGTCGCCGATGGCAAATCCCTCAACGCCCTCACCCACGGCCACAATTGTGCCGCTCGTCTCATGCCCGAAAATCCTCGGCGCCGAGTGCGAACCCGTATGGATCTTCTTCAAGTCCGTGCCGCAGATTCCGCACGAGTGTACCCGGATCAGCACCTCACCGGCCTCAATCACCGGAACCGGCACCGTCTCCACCCGAACATCGTTCACGCCGCGATACACGGCCGCGCGCATCGTCGCAGGGATATTCCCCAAGGTTGCACCCTTGGATTTGCTAATAGCTGTAGTCGCCATAACCTCTTACTAGGTTACCGCGAGAAGCGGTTTCAAAACTCACAGGTCCCATCAACCCGCAAATCAAACCCGCTCAAGCACTTCCTCAATCAGCCTTCGTAGCGCAACCGCCGCCTTCTGGCTGTTCGCGCCCATCCGTCCCAGGTTTTTCCAGTAACGCGGCCTCACCGCCACATGCGCCAGAAACGCCGGCATCCGCAACTGCCCTTTGGTGGAAATAAACCTGCTGAAATCCGGCAACACATCCGTCGCCCCATCAGATATGCCCTTGCAGCACAGGAAAGGCACATTCCGCGCCTGCGCCAGCCGCGCCACCGTCGCGGCCTCCATATCCACCAGCACCGCGCGATATCTCTCCGCCAGCCGCCGCTTTTCCTTCACGTCCGCGACGTGATCCAGAGTCACCAGCCGGCAGCCCTCTTCCTGCCCGGTCAAAAAGCGCTCGCCCGTCTGCGTCTCCACCACTTCCTTCACTTCGTATGCATCCGGCGGCTTCACCCCGCAGCTCAACGCGCCGGCCCAGCCCGCGGACATCAGCGCATCCACGCGTCCTCCGGCAAAAATCTGCTCGCAGGCACGCGTCGCGGCATCTTTGCCCATTCCAGCCGCCACGGCCACGCACTCATGCCCGGCTACTACGCCGGTCCACGCATTTCCATCCAGTCTTTTCCATTCTGAAACCAGCGGCTTCAGTTCACCCGGCAGCGCCGCGACTATCCCAATGCGCTTCATGCCGCGGGTGCGTACCCGTGCTCCCGGAACCACGCAATTGCCTGCCGTAGCGCCTCATACACCGGCACCACGCGAAAGCCCAGTTCCCGCTCCGCCTTTGCCGAAGAGGCAAACATCTTCTTCTTGCCCATCCTCACCGCTTCCACCGTGGCGCGCGGCTCCTTGCCCAGCAGCCTGCCCTGAATATTCTCGTCGACGAACGCAAACGCCATCGCCACAGCATGCGGAACCTGCATCGTCGGCGAAGGCAGCCCCGTCACCGCTGACATCTTGTCCAGAATCTGCTTCAAAGTCAGATTTTCGCCGCCCAGGATGTATCGCTCGCCTACGCGCCCCACATTCGGATCCAACGCCGCCACATGCGTCCGCGCCACTTCCGTCACGTCCACCAGGTTCAGCCCCGTATCCACATACGCCGGAAATTTCCGGTTCAGAAAATCCACCACAATCTCCCCCGTAGGCGTCGGCTTGATGTCCCCCGCGCCAATCGGCGTCGTGGGATTCAGCACCATCACCTGCTGCCCCGTGGCTGCGGCCTCCAGCGCCACGTGCTCGGCCATGAACTTCGACCGCTTGTAGTGGCCCACCATGTGGTCCAGCGTCACCGGCGTCGCCTCGTCCACAATCGTCCCGTCTGACCGGAACGCCATCGTCGCCACGCTCGACGTGTACACAAACCGCCGCACGCCTTCTTCGCGCGCTATCTTCAGCAACGCCCGCGTGCCCTCCACGTTGGCCGCATACATCGCCTTCGGATCCCGCACCCAAAGCCGGTAATCCGCCGCCACGTGCATCACCGCATCGCAGCCGCGAATCGCCCTCCGCAGCCCTTCCGGCGCCAGCAGATCGCCCACCACCGTCTCGCCCGTTACGCCTTCCAGATTCGCCAGGTTGCTCGTCTTGCGCGTCAGAATGCGCATCTGGGCGCCCTGAGCCGCCAGTTCTTTCGCCACGTGGCTGCCGACAAATCCGGTCGCCCCCGTCACAAACACTTTCACGGCTATGCGCCTTCCATCGCGAGCCAGGTCCCCAGCTCCGCCGCCGGCAGCCTCACGCCGATGTAAAACGGCCCAAACTCCGCATACAGCGCGCTAGCCTCGTCAAACCGCATCTCGTAGATCAGCTTCTTGAAGACCGTCGGCTCATCGGCGAACAGATCCACGCCCCACTCCCAGTCATCAAAGCCTATCGAGCCGCTGATAATCTGCCGCACCTGCTCCGCATAACGCCGCCCGATCATGCCGTGATCGTGCATCATGCGCTGCCGCTCGGCCATCGACTCCGTATACCAGTTCACCTGTTCGCCGCGCTTGCGGTCCATCGGGTAAAAGCATAGGTACTTGCCCTTCGGAATCGCCGGAAATAGCCGCACCGCCATCGCCGCGGCCTGCCGCGCCACCACCTCGGCCACGCGCTGGTTCCATACCTCGCTGTGCGCTTCCACGCCCTCGGCCGCTAGTTGGGCAAAAATCTTCGCCGAGGACTCGTACAGCCCCAGCTCCACCACGGACACATACGACTCCATCGGGTCCAGGTAGTCGCTCAGCCGCAGCCGCGCCATGTCGCGTTCCAGCCGCGCCAGATCTTCCATCGTCTCGCGGAAGTGCACAAGCATCAGGTCGCCCTTGTGCCCTAGCTGCGCAAACATCGCGCTCTGGTTCGGATGACCCTCCTGCTGCCCAGCCTCCATCACGGCAAATGCAGCTTGTGCTTCCTCAAGGATCTCCTTCCGCTCCGCCGCATCCAGCGCGCGCCACGCTGGCCAGTCAAATCGAAACATCTGGTGCAGCAGCGCCGAACCATCCACCGTCAGCGGCGCCGGATGCATGTCTGCCGCAATCTCTTTCTCAGCCATCAAGCGGGTCATAAGGCCTCTCTATCCCTCAGTGTACCGGCAGCGCGCACACCTCGGCGACCTTGCACCTGCGCTTTCACACAGGTGCAACCTTAACCGTGCGTCACTGCCTCATCACGGTATAAATCGGCAACTTCTGAGGAATATTTCTGGTCGATCACCCGCCGCTTCAATTTCAGGCTCGGAGTCAGCTCGCCCGTCTCCAGCGTCCACTCATCCGCGATCAGCCGGAACCGCTTGATCGTCTCAAAACTCGCCAGCCCCGCGTTCACCTGGTCCACAATCATCTGGTACGCAGCCACCACTGCCGGATGATCCAGCAGCTCCGCGCGAGACGCCACCTTGATTCCCTGCTGCACCGCCCACGCCTCCAGGGCCATAAAGTTGGGCGAAATCAGCGCCGCGGCAAACTTGTGCCGGTCGCCCACCAGCGCCGCCTGCGCCACCAGCAAATGCCCTTTCAGCTTGCCTTCGATCGGCTGCGGAGCAATCAGTTTGCCGCCTGATGTTTTCAGCAATTCCTTCTTCCGGTCCGTCACATACAAGAAGCCGTCCTCATCCAGCCGCGTGATGTCGCCTGTCTTGAACCACCCCTCCTCAAACGACTCGTCCGTCTCGTCAAGCTTCTTCCAGTAGCCCACAAACACGTTCGGACCCTTCACCAGCAGCTCGCCGTCTTCCGCTATTTGGCACTGCACATTCGGCAGGGGTTTGCCCACCGAGCCCATCCGGTAAGCCACCGGCGAATTCAAGGCCAGCACCGGCGAGGTCTCCGTCAGCCCATACCCCTCCAGAATCCGGATCCCAACAGCGCCAAACCAGCTCGCCGTGTCCAGCCCCAGCGGCGCGCCGCCGGCAATAAAGATCCGCACCCTGCCGCCAAAGGCCTTGCCGATCTTCGAGTAAATCAGCCGGTTCGCCAGCCTCCAGTCGAACGCCCTTGGCATTTTGCCTTCGCTGATCTGGCCCAGGTGCTCACGTCCAACCCGCACTGCCCAGCGCAAAAGCTTATTCTTCACCGGCGAACCCGCGGACTTCTGCTCCACGGCCTGCCGAACCTTCTCATACACGCGCGGCACACCCACAAAAATCGTCGGCCTCACCTGCGCCATCGCCTGCGGCAGCGTGTCGAACTTCGGGCAGTAGGCTACCGTGGTTCCTTTCGCAAACAGCGCATAGTCCAGGTGCCGCGCCGTAATATGCGACAACGGCAAAAACGAAATGCACGAATCTTCCACTCCAAGATCAAACTCCGCGAGCGAATAATTCAAATTTGACGCGATATTCCCGTGCGTCAGCATCACGCCCTTTGGCTCGCCCGTCGTCCCCGACGTGTAAATGATCGTCGCCAGGTCGCTGGCCGCCACGGACTCCGCCTCGCGGTCGAAAGCCTCGTCCTGCTCGCCCCCCGAGGCATACTGCAGCAGCGACGCAAAGTTCTCCGCGTCCGGCACCGACCCGTCGTCCATCATCACAATCTGCTCAATCGACGTCTGCGCGCGAATCGCTGCCACTTTCTCATACTGCGCACGGGTCGAAACAAAAATCACCTTCGCGCCGGAGTCTTCCAGCAATGCCGCAACATGATCGGCCGGCAGCGTCGGATAAATCGGAACATCCACGCCGCCCAGTGCCAGCGTGGCAAAGTCCGCCACGGCCCACTCCCAGCGGTTCTCCGCCAGCAGCGCCACTCGATCGCCCTTGCGCACGCCCCATTGCCGCAGCGCCCGCGCCACTGCCAGCACCCTGCGGTACACTTCAGCACCGGAAACAGGGCGCCACGCACCGTCAGACCCCTGCACCAGCATCGCTTCCCGATGCCGGCTCGTGGCCACGGCAAAGAACACATCGTTGATCGTCGTTAAACTCAACACAGCTGGCTTAATGTATCCAACCCGGCGTTGCCCTGCCAACCTCTTTCGTATTCACCACATCATTCGCGCCGTCTGTCGCACGCCTCCGCGACCAATGCCACCAGATCAGCAGGCTCATCACCACCAGCGCCCCATCCGTCATCAGGCTCGCCATCGCGGCCCCGCGCCACTGCCATCTCGGAATCCACCACACGCAGAGCGCCACGTTCAGCGCCGCCGCAGCAGCCTGTGCCGCCGTCCGCCGCCATTGGGACATGCAAGCCGTAATCGCCGTTCCCCACGTATAGTGCAGCAGTCGCAGCAGCGGAATCACGCATAGCCACCGCAATGCCGTCGCCGCCTCGGCAAACGAGGGGCCCAGCACCAGCGGCAGCAACCCTGCCAGCGCAAACAGCACCGCGCAGATCAACCCCGTCCCAGGCAGTGCTCTTCGCAGCAGCCGCCCCATCAGCGCCCGCGTCGCATCCACACCCTCCGTGCGAAAATACCGCGGCGTCGCCGCTGCAAACAGGCTGTAGACCGGCATCGTCGCCACATCCACCACCCGATACGCCGCCCCATAGATGCCCGCCGCTTCCATCAGCCCCGCGCCCGCCAGCAGCGCTTTGTCCATGTCGTTGTAAGCCGAAATGGAAGAATTCGAGAAGGCAAAACTCAATCCATCCCCCAGTTCCCGCCAGCGCACCCGTCGCCACTCCGGCAATCCCAGCCGCGTCGTCACCGAAACCACTGCCACTACCGCCGCCACCGCCGTCGCCATCCAGTACATCCCCACCCAGGCCGCCGCTGTTGCCGCCACGCCGCCCGTGTGCACCCGGTAGAAAAACACCGCCGCCACCGCTGCTCTCAGCCCGCTCATGGTTACCGGCAATGCCGCCGCCCACTTCATCTGCCGCGTCGCCTGAAAAGCCCGAATTGCTGCCTGCAGCAGACGCCCAAAGAACCCGTCTGAAATCACCACATACGGCAGCAGTGACCACAAGCTCCGCCCCAGCCATGCATGTCCCGCCGTCTCCGCCAGCAGCAACAGCCCCACCGCTCCGGCCAATGTCACCTGCACCGCCCGGCCCCAGCTCACGCCGAAACTCCCGCGATCCCGGCTCACGTCGCGCAGCAGCGTCATCTCCATCCCCAGACCGCTGAACTGGCTGGCAATCCCCACCATCGCCACAACGCCGATAAACGCACCATACTGCGCGCTGCCCAGCGACCGCCCGATCAGCACAAAGTACACCGCCTGCAGCAGCGCCGATCCGCCCTGCCCGGCCATCATCCACAGTGAATCCCGCTTCAGCGAATCACCCATGGCATTCGCCCGCAGTTCCTCTCACAGCGTCGTAGATCGCCTCCAGTCGCACCGTCTGCCGCCCAATATCAAACCGCTCCTCGACGCGCCTCCGGCCGCTTGCGCCCAATCTCCGCGCCTGCTCCCCATTCCGCAGCAGGCCAACCAGCGTCTCCGCAAGACCCTCCACATCGCCCTGAGCGATCAAAAATCCCGTCTCACACGCCGCTACCGCTTCCTCAGCGCCTGTCCCATCACTCGCCACCACCGGAAGCCCGCGCTCCATCGCCTCCAGCACTACCGTCGGCAATCCCTCCGTGTCGCCATTCGCCGCCCGCACGCTCGGCGCCGCCAGCACCGCCGCCCGATCCATCCACTCGCGGACTTCCGCCTGCGTCCGAGCCCCCACAAATTCGCACTGCCGCAGATTCGCCCTCGCCCAACCCTCCAACTCTGCACGCAGTGGCCCATCGCCAATCACCACCAGCCACGCACTCGGAACCTCCTGCTCCACCGCCTTCCACGCCTCCAGCAGCACTCGGCATCCCTTTTTCTCCACCAGCCTGCCCACAAACAACACCACCGGCTCCCTCGGACGATCACTCCGCACCTTCTCCCGCACCGGAATCCCCGTAACGTGCACCCACAACTTGTCCTCAGGAAATCCGCGCTCCACCGCCACCCGCCGCAAATGCTCTGAAACGCACAGAAACCCCGCCGCCTCCCGCCACAGCGCAACCCTGCGTCGCAAAAACATCCGCCCTATCGCCGACGTTTCATGCGCCTCGTCGCTCAGCCCCGCGTCGTACCCATGCAACGTCACCACAAACGGTACGCCCAGCCCCCGCAGCACCGGCAAAAACGCGCACGCATCCGTCGCAAAATGTACATGCGCCACATCCGGCTTCCATGCCGCCAATTTCTGCGCGAATCCCCTCGCAATTCCAGCCCGCGCATATGCCAACCGGGCCGCATTTCCCCCCCAGCCGCCATCCCCGTCCAGAACCGCGACAACCCCACGCTGTATCACGGTCACGTCCAGCCCGCCCGGCAGACGCTTCAGCCCGGCAAATCCCGCATCATAGCGGCCGAGCGCCGCCGCCTGAGCCACAACGAACGTCTCCGATGCCGGCAACAGCTCAGCCCGCAGCAGCAGCACTCTCGGCATAATCCAACGCCGCCTCCCGCGATTTTCTGTCCGCCTCCAGGCGCAGCTGCACCCACGCGCCTTCCAGCCAAACCGCGGCCATCACAAACATCATCCAGAACAGCCCGTTTGGAACCAGCACCGTATTCTCATCCAGTCCATACAGCCCCACAATCACCAGCACGCACACCGGCCAAAGTAAATCCTCCATCTGCCCGCGGCCCACACGCCGCAGGACTCGCAACCACGCCCGTCCGTATGCCGCCACGAACAACGCCAACCCCACAATTCCCGTCTGCAGCCACAAGTCCAGATATCCGTTGTGTGCGTGAAACACCAGAAAATGCACCGCCGCTGAAACCTGCAACGACGGCCCTGTCCATCCCCGCCAGAAAGCCTCGTAGCCCCAGCCCAGCCACGGCCTCTGCATCACAAACGGCCACACCGCATGCCATATGTCTACCCGCCCGGACAGCGTCGTACTCCGTCCCATCATTTCCATCAGCGCATCGCGAAACACAAACACCAGCACACTAACCGTCGACCAAATCAGCGCCATCACTCCCAGCAGCGCCCCGCGAATTCTTCTCTCAGACGCGCGCAGCAGGAAAAACATCCCCGCTCCCGCCAGCAGCACCGCCTCCAGCGCCCATGCACTGCGCGACCCGCTCTTCACCAGCACCAGCACAAACAGCGCCCCGCTCGCCAGTTGCGCCCATCCCCATCGCCGCCCCGCGAGCAACACTGCCGTCGCCAGCACCATGATGCGTCCGCAGGCATTCTTCTGCGTGAATACGCCCTTCCAGTCCGCAAGATGCCCCGCCGAGAGGTCCAGTCCATACGCGGGCAGCCAATACGCAACCATCACGGTGCCAATTGCCAGCAGCACCATTGCCCACCAGAAAATTCGAAGCTGCCGCGCCATCGAGAACCGTAGCGTCAAATAAATCCCGAACATCCCCGCCAGCACAAACTCCGGAGCGCGCCGGGCCGTCAGCAGCGGGTCCGCCGACCATAGCGTCGAACACAGTACCCAACCTGCCAGCAGCAGCACAAGCGTCACCGCCGGCAACCCGCGCTGCACCAGCTTCCACCGCCGTACGCACAAAGCCGCAATTGCACCGTAGATCAGCGCCTGCGACGCAATCCCGCCAACCTTCATCAGCGTGGTTGGCGGAGCCAGATTCGTGTCCAGCGCCACATTTGGAGCAATCCCCACAATCGCCCCCTGCACCGCGAAAAACATGATGATCAGCACGCTGATCATCTCCTCCGGCCGAAACCGGATCCCGCCTCCCGCGCCTTTATGGATGCGCATAAATCAGCGCCGCGCTCGCGGAAGCGATGATCCCTGCGCCGCTCAGCATCAGGTTCCTCCGCGCGCTGAACGGCACGTAGAGAATATCGTCCGCCTTCAGTTCCAGGTCCGGTATCTTCCCCCGTTCCATCGCACGCAAATGGATTGGCTCTTCCGCATATCCGGCCTTTCCCTTTCGCAGCAACCGTGCGCGCTTCTGTGCCGCTGTCTTGTTTGCCCCCGCCGCCAATGCCACCGCCTGCAGCACCGTCAAATGCGAGTTGTCCTGCATCACATACCCGCCCGGCCGTCCCACATCGCCCAGTACATACACAATCCCCGCCTTCGGTACCAAAATGCGGTCGCCCGGATACACACTCACATCCGCCCGCAAATCCGCCTGCGCATTATTCGGCAGGAACACCTGGATCTGCTCGCCCCACACGCCTCCACGCTCGATCGTGATATGCCGGTCCGCATCCGGCGTCAGCCCTCCGGCCATCGCCAGCACGTCCAGCAGACTCCGCGGAGTCGTGATCGTAATCGTTCCCGGATGCTGTACCTGTCCCAGAATTGCAATCGTCTGGGTTGCAAATTGTAAAATTGTAACCGTCACCTGCGGATTTTTCAGGTATTGTTCCGACACATAGGCCCTCTCAATCACCCCGTCGGCCCTCGGCGTCGAATCCCCGCCCACTTTGATCCGCCCAATCAGCGGCAGCACAACCTCGCCGGAATCCAGCACCCGCACCTGCTGCGTCAACTCCGGCTCGCGCAATACAGACACCTGCAGCAGATCGCCAGGCCCAATCACCAGGCTCTCCGGAGGAGAAACCGCAATCTTCGCCCCCTGCGCCACAGGCAGGCTCATGGCAACCAGGGCAATGAAAACTCCCAGCCCCCTAAGACACCTTCGCATACGCCGGCCCTCCCTTCCGCCCTGCCGCACCGTTCAGCACCACTCCGATCTCGGCGTCCTCTGGCATCTGCCGCTTCAGCAAATCCAATGCCTGCAGCGCATCCCCGCGCAGCGTCCGCCGTTCGCGCAGCACCAGCAGCGCCGCATCGGCCTGTTGCGCCAGCACTGCCGCATCCGCAACCGGCAAATACGCCGGCCCATCCATCACGATGTAGTCATACTCTCGCCGCCACGTCTCGATCAGCTCCCGCATGCGCGCCGCGCCCAGCAGCTCTGCCGGAAACTCCGGCACAGATCCTCTTGCCAACACAGCCAGGTTCGGCAACGCCGCATCGCGCCGCATTCCATTACCTGCGCCTGCCCCCTGCTCGCCGTTCAACTCGCCGCTCAACCCATGCGTGCCCGGCTCCATCTCCCCGGCAGAATCCGCACTCCGAAAATCTGCTTCTACCAGCAGAACCCGCGACTTCTGCCACGCAAATGCGTTGGCCAGGTGCGCCGCCACCGTCGATTTGCCTTCGCCGCCCATGGGGCTCGTCACCAGAATTACCTGTGCCGGCCGCGCGCCGCCCCGCACCTGCATCGCCGTGCGCAACATTCGGAACGGCTCATTCAGCCGCGCCCTCACCTCTGTCGGCATCAGCGCAGCTACATTGCCTCCGTGCCACATCTGCATCAACCTGCGCGCAGAAAGCTTCTCCTTCGCACCCACCTCCGGAATCGCCGCAAGCACACGCTCTCCCAACCACTCTTCGGTCTCCGCCTTCCCATGCAACCGCTCATCCGTCATTTCCCGGAATAACGCCACACCAAACCCCAGCACCAGTCCACCCGCTATACCAATCGCTTCGTCCTTCGGCAGATTCGGGCTCTTCGGATGATCCAAGGGAGGCACTCGCGCCGGATTCACCACCTGCAGGTTCGTCGACTCCAGGCCCGCCAGCACGCCCGCCTCTTTCAGCTTGCCCAGCAGGTTTTCGTAAAGATTGCGGCTGTCATCGGCCTCCTGTTTCACCAGCGCATACTGCACGGCCTTGTCATTCAGCTGATTCACAAGTTGCTTCTGCCGCTCAAAGTCCGCCCGCGCACCCGCCTCAGCCCGCTCGGCAATCAGATAGTCCGTGTGCGCGCGTTCGCCCAGTCTTTTGACTTCTTCGGCGATCGACCTCCTCAGCGAAGCTTGCTCCGACTCCAACTCTGCCATCTCCGGGAACCGTGGCCCGTAACGCTTCGAATCCAGCGCAATCTGCGCATTCACGGCTGCCTGCTTCGTGCGCAACGTCTGAATCAGCGCCAGCGAATTCTGCACGCCCGTCGACTGCGCCGCATTCCCGCTCAAGTCTGAAATCAGCTCCGGATCGCTGCTCTCCGCCGTCTGGTAAATCGCGCCCTTCAGAATGCGGTTCGCCTCATCCGCCGCCAATGTCTGGTTCAGCGCCTCCAGCCGCGAAAGCATGATGTTGTTCGATTCGTTGTCGCCGAACATCCCCGTCGCGCGCTGCAACGCAATCGCCTTCTCCTGCAGTGCCTCGGTCTGCTTCTTCAAATCCGACAACTGCCCGGATAACCACTCCGTCGCCTGCGCTGTCGCGGCATATCGCGCCTCAAAACTGTATCCCATCAGCGCCTGGATCAGCGCATTCACCACCGCCGCCGCCTGCTGCGGGTTCCGGTCTTCATACGAAATCCGAATCAGCCGCGTCCCGCTCACCGGGTACACCTGTAGATTCCGCTGAAATATCTTCAGTGCCGCATACCGCCGGTTCGGCGCATCGTCCAGCGGTACGCTCAGCGGCTCTAGCGGCTGCCGCCAGAACTCTACCCCCCGTCTGAACAAATACGGCTTGCCCCCAAAATACGGCTTCGTCTTCTCCAGCCCCAGTTGTTGAATCACCTTCAGCGCCAGCGTGTCCGACTTCAGAATGTCCACCTGCGTTTGCAGGGTCACGTCGTAGTCCAGCGCGTCAGACGATGCTCCATTCGCGCCAACCCCCGCCAACCCCGTCAATCCGAGAGGGCTCCTCTGCTCCTTCTGAATCTCAACTTCGCCCGTCGCCTCATACCGCGGCGTCGTAGCCATCCAGTACAGTGTCACCAGCAGCACGCAGCCAGCGCAGATCCCCGCAATCCACTTCCACCGCCTGCCCAGGAAATGCATCACGTCGCGCGGCGTCCATCCCTCGTCCACGCGCACCCAGGTGCCCGCTGCTTCCAACGGTCGCGATTCCATTCCCCGCACTGGCCACTCGTTCTTTGTCATCAGTTCCGCAGCAACACCACTGATCCATCAAAATCAAAGCTGAAGTCCATCTCGCTCAGCCCCATTCCTGTCATCGCATCGCGCAACCGCTTGCGATCCCTCGTCTGAAACAGAAAAAAGCCGCTGCCCCCCGCACCCACCAGCTTGCCTCCCAGCGCACCGCCGCTCTTGCGCGCCGCGCAGTAAATCTCATCCATCGCCGAACTGCTCATTCCCTCTGCGCGCCGACGCTTGCTCAACCAGTGCTCATGCAGCAGCGGACCAAAGTCATAGATCCGCCGGCTCTCGAGCACCTGCTCAATCTCCCGTCCCAGTTGCTTGGTAAAGTGCAGGCTCTTGAGCATCTGAGCATCACCGCTTTCGCAACGGCTGCTCTGTTCCTGCAACAGCACCGACGCGCTCCGCGTGCGCCCCAGGAAGAACAGCATCAGCGAATCGCGCAACTCCTTCAGCGCCTCATCGTCCATCGCCAAAGGACGCAACCGCACCGAGTCATCCTGCCCGTATTCCTGGCACAGCAGCCCGCCATACGCGGCAATGTACTGGTCCTGCTTGCCCGTGGGCTCCTTGAGCCGCTCCATCTCGATTTCAATCGCATTGCGCGCCAGTTGCTCCGAACTCACGCTCTGACGCTTGTGCGCATACAGCGCGTGCATCACGCCAACGGTGAACGTTCCCGACGATCCCAACCCCGTTCCCGCCGGAACGTCCGCCACACTCACAATCTCCAACGGCGTGTCGATCGCATGCATCTCCAGCGCCTCACGCAGCAGCGGATGCCGAATTCTTCTGCGGTCCTCCACATGTTCCGTCTCTGAGTACTTCAGGAAATACCCCGGAAAGAAGCTGCGATTCACCGTGATGTACACGTATTTGTTGATCGCCGCTGAAATCACAAATCCGCCAAACTCCCGGTAGTACGACGGCAGGTCCGTGCCGCCGCCGCCAATCGAAATCCGCAACGGTGTCCGCGTCATGATCATGCGCTCGCTCCCGCCGGTCCAAGATCGCACTCTGCCTGCCGCAGCATCGCTTCCGTTTCACTCAGCCCCGCAAACGAGCCGACTTCATAAAATCGCTCGCGCACTTCATGGCACGCCAGTCCACCGCATTCGATCAGCTCTTGAAACACCAACCCCAGGTCAAACACGCGCCCATCAGGAATCCTCGCAAACGCCTCCGAATGAAACGCCGATATTCCATAGTCAATGTGCGTCAGTCCGGCGCGACGACGTCCCTTTTCATAGCGCACCACGCGTCCGTCGCCAATCTCCACATTGCTCGCATCCCAGCGATCTTCATTCCGGTAAACCGCCATCATGCCTCTGCAAAGCTGCTCGCAAAATGCCTCCCACATCGCACCCAGAGGCGCGGTCAGCAGACTGTCGCCATACATCACCAGGAATTTCTCACCCAGCAATGGCAGCGCGTGCCGAACCGCTCCGCCCGTTCCCAGCGCGCGATCGCCATCCTCTGAGTACCGCACGCTCACACCAAATCGTTCTCCGTCACCGGCAAACTCTCGAACCGGCCCCGCCAGGTGGCCGCAGCAAATCACCACATCCCGCACGCCCTGCCCTGCCAGCCATCGCAACTGATGCGCCAGAAACGGCTCGCCCGCCACCGGCACCAGTGACTTCGGCATCCTCTCCGTCAGCGGATACAGACGCGTCGCCCGCCCGCCCGCGAGCAGGGCCAGCGCAGGCATCCCGTCAGTTCCAGAACGTCCGCTCATCTGCCAGTATTTCCATCAACGCCCGCGACATCGCCTCGCGGCTCGAGAGCAGCGGCTCCCACCCCAGCGCCCGAATCCGCTCCGTGCGCAGCCGCACCACCGGTACATCGCCCTTCCAGCCGCGATCTCCACCTGTGTAATCCAACGCTGCCTTTCCCTCCAGGCTCAGGCATCGTAGCGCCATAACGGCAATCTCCTCCACCCGCAACGCATCGGTTGTGGCTACGTTGAACACCGCAAAGCCGCCCTCGGTGCTCTCATCGGCCAGCAACATGGCGTTCACCGCATCCGATACGTGGATGTACGGCTTGCTCTGGTTGCCGTCGCCAAGAATCCGAAGCTTCTCTGAGTCCAGCCTCAACCGTCGCAGAAAATCCAGCCCGACACCGTGCGTCTGCCGCGCACCCACGACATTGCCAAAACGAAACGCGCGCGCAGTTATCCCAAACATCGCGCAGTAACTGGCAATCAGCGCCTCACCGGCCAGTTTGCTTGCCCCGTAGGTCGATATCGGCACAAACGGACCGTCATTTTCCGCTACGGCTGCGTCGCCACGCTCGCCATACACCCCGCTCCCTGACGCGTACCACAACCGCTTCACACCGCAGCGCCGCACTGCTTCCAGCACCTGCTGCGTCAACAGCGTTCCCTGGTAAAAATCAATTTCCGGGTCTTTTGCCGCTCTCGCTATATCAGGATTCGAAGCCAGGTGCACCGCCGTGTCGTGCCCGTTCATCGCCTTCATCAGCAATGGCAAATCCGCCACATCGCCGCGCACAATTCGCAGCCGCGGCTCTATCCGCCCATGCTGCAAATGCCACTTCCGCCCGGAGCTGAAATTGTCGTACACCGTGACCGCCGCGGCTCGATCCTTCAATAGCCTTTCGACCACGTGGCTTCCAATAAACCCCGCCCCGCCTACGACGATGAATCTCCGTCCCGCAGCTGACACTTTCACTTACCCCTGCCGGCGAACGTCTTGTTCCTGATGAGTGTTGTGGTCAACCTATCACCGGCCATAATCCACAACAAATTACTTGCGTCACTTTTACTTCCCGTAAGCTCCGTGTAACTTCTGCCTAACTTCTCTGCAAGCACCCGTTTTAAAGCGGAACAGCGAAGTCACCCGTTGCAAGGAGCGGTGGAGTGCATACTGGCGGTTCGACCCATGCCATGCAAGACGGCACTCTCTTTACCGTCGGTATCCCGGTTCGTTCCGGTATGCCCTGGCTCCGGCGCGCCATCAAGAGCCTCATCGCACAAACCTGTTCTGATTTCGAAGTCCTCGTCATCCTTGACGGCCCGGACCCTGAAAGCCTCGCCTACCTCAAGACCATCCACCAGCTGCGCTTGCGCGTCATGGAACGCCCAGCCCGAGGCCTCGTGCCCACGCTCAATGAACTCCTAGACCAGTGCCGAACACCTTGGCTCGTGCGCCAGGATGCCGACGACATCTCTTATCCCCAACGCATCGAGAAACTGCGCGATGCCCTGCTCACGCACCCGCGCGCTGGAATGCTCTGCTCGCGCGCCCGGTACGACTCTGAGGGTCACGCCGTCGGCTGTTTCCGCTCCTCGCATGGTTCTCCGGCCGCCTTGCGCCGCACCGTGCAGAGCGGCCGGCTGCTCTCGTTTTGTCACTCCAGCGTTGCGCTGCATGTGACCACCGCACGCTTGGTTGGCGCCTATCGCCCCATTCCATTCGCCGAGGACGCCGACCTCTGGTGGCGCATGGCTCTGCTCTGCGACATTCATTCCATTCCTGAGATCCTAGTCGGATTCCGTCAGAACCAGTCCAGCGTCAGCACCCTCCATCACGACCAGCAACAGACCGCCGGCTTCTACGTACAGTACCTCCTGCTCTCCATGCTCTGGGGGCTGCCGCCGCGCCCTTTCGAAGAAGTGCAGAACTCCCTCGCCACCCTCGTTCCTCGACGCTGGTCGCGCGCCAAACTCCTGCTTCGCAGCGGCAACATCGCGCTCGGCGAAAAGCGTATCTTCCCCGCCCTCGCGCATTTTGCCCGCGCCTTC
>JAJZIF010000534.1 GCA_021810735.1 Acidobacteriota bacterium | reverse complement strand
CCATTCATTTGGACCAAGAGCGCTCGCGATATCTTGCAAAAGGTCATTCGTGCAAATAGCCGCTTAAGTTCCAAACAGAATGAAGCACTACACTAGGAGTGTCGGGTCATCGAAGGTGCTGACGAGGACCACGGGCGTAAAGTCGCCGCGGCCACGAAGCAGGCGAACAGCGTCGATGCCCGACCGTTTCGGCATCCGTACATCGGCGACGATGACATCGACAGGAGTGCGCTGCAGTGCGGCGAGCGGGAACTGCGCGCGCACGTGCCCGAATGGCTTCTGCCAACGCCACCAATCGAACATGCGGCAATCCACCTCGATGTCGCGCAACTCCCGGCGGCCGGTGATGATCCGGGTCTGATGGCCTCCCTTGCACAAGCGCGTGATCTGCCGCAGGCGTAGCCTCCCGTTCAGAAAGCGGGCCGGCTGATCACGCAGCTCATCGCTCTCCCAGCAGCCGTCGGGCTCCGTCCGGCGGCGCTCGCAGCCGCGCCTGTCGAGGAGCCGGCCCTTGCCTTTGCGGTAGGTAAGGATAAATTGTCCGAGGCCGACTCGGCCGCCAGACTGCACAGGAGCCTCTGCGGACCTTTGAATTGTGAAAGCCGAAAACCACTCGAACCGGCAGTGTCCGTGCGCAGGAGTCTCGGTCTGAAGATCATGTTCCGCCACTTAAAACCCTCTCGACAGCGCTGCACCTAAATACGCGACCATGGCGAGTACTCAGGCTCCTGCGATCGACGACCGCGACGTCATACCGTCCACTCTTCATCACCCGGGAGCGGGACGGTTTTGGCTGGCGGTCGTGTTGACCGGTATCGCCACGGGCATTGGCGCTGCGATACTTACCAGCATCCTTGAGGTTGTCCAGCACGTCTCATGGAATGGGTCGCCGACCGATGTGCTTGAGGCGGCTCGGCACGCCACGCCGTGGAGACATATTGTCGTTCTCCTCGGCGCCGCACTGGTTACCGGCGTGGGACAGAGGCTGCTCAAGCGTCTCTCCAGCGGCAACGGCATCGATACGACCGAAGCCATCTGGTTCCAGGCCGGTCGAATGCCGACGCTGCTGACTTTGGGGAGTGCGCTGCTGTCGGTGATCATTGTCGGCATGGGAGTGTCTCTGGGCCGAGAAGGCGCACCCAAACAGGCTGGGGCCGTGTTCGCCAATCTGATTTCCGACAGGGAAGGGCTGCCGGATGAACAGCGTCGGCTCCTGGTGGCGTGCGGCGCCGGAGCCGGCATGGGCGCGGCGTACGGCGTTCCGCTGGGAGGGGCGCTGTTTGCGTTGGAGGTGATGCGCGGCAAGCTGTCCCTGCGGTACGTTTTGCCTGCGCTTTTCACTTCACTGATAGCCGTAGGAGTCTCCTGGCTCGCCCTGCCCGATGCGCCGACCTACGTCATTCCCTCATATGCAATGTCCGCGTCGGTTCTGTTGTGGGCGCTGCTCGCAGGCCCGATTGCCGGCCTGGCTTCTGTCGGATACGTGCGCATGGTTACCTGGGCCGATCGGCACAGACCGCAGGGCTGGCAGCGGTATACGTTACCTGTGATCGTCATGACGTCGATCGGAGTCGTCTCGATTTGGTTTCCACAAATTCTCGGCAATGGGAAGGACGTGTCGGAGCTGGCGTTCACCGGCAAAGTCGCTCCGGTACTTTTTTTGATACTGCTGCTGTTGAAGCCTGCCGCAACGCTGCTGTGCATGCGCAGCGGTGCGCCGGGAGGCATGTTTACGCCGTCTCTGACGGCCGGCGCGATGTTGGGCGGTGTCCTGGGGCACGCCTGGTCGTATTTATGGCCTGGAGTTCCGCCAGGGTTGTTCGCCCTGCTCGGTGCGGGCGCGGTGCTGGCGGCGACGACGCAGGGCCCGATCTCCGCAGTCGTGCTGATGCTGGAGCTGACGGGCCGAGATCGCTCCTTTATTCTTCCACTGTTGCTGATTGTTTGCACCGCGACCATCGTGTCACGAACGATCGAGCCCAGATCAATCTACGACGCGCGTCTGAGCGACGCCGAGCTTCGGGAGAGGCAGCGCCTGCGCGACCTCCCGCCTGACTAGTCCGACAGGAGACCCCCGGCTTTGCCGGGGAATGGTCACCGTGTGCGTGCAGGCGGGCGGGGAAGTATGCTGGACAGGGCGGGAACGGAAGGCGCGGCGGCTCTGGTCGACGCAAACGCCCCGAAGCGCCGACCGCACCGCCTATCCAAGCAGCGGTACTACACGGAAATGGCCAAGTTTGTGTTTTGGGGCGAGGGCGATTAGCCTTTTGTACATGTCCGCCGTTTTTGCAACCGCCGTCGTTCCTCTGATTACCGACCCGCAGGGCACGATTCGCGTTCGAGGGTCCCGCGTGACCCTCGACAGCATCGTTACGGCGTTCCAGGGCGGCGCGACCGCCGAGGAAATCGCGCAGAAGTTTCCGGCTGTCGCGCTGGCGGACATTTGCCAGATCATTGCGCATTACCTGAACCACACCCCGGAAGTAGACGCCTACCTGGCGCAGCGGCATGCGGATGCGCTGGCGCTGCAGCGCGAGGTCGAGAAGCGCTTCAATCCGGCCGGCGTTCTCGCTCGCCTTCTTGCTCGCCGAAGCAGCAAGCCATAGGCAATGCTGCGGCTGCTCGCGGACGAGAATTTTGACCAGGACCTGGTGTGAGGCGTATTGCGCCGCCGCCCGGCCTATGACCTCTTGCGCGCCCAGGAAGTGGGCCTGTCGGAAGCGACCGATCCGGAGGTGCCGGCCTGGGCGGCCCGAGAGCACCGTGTCGCAATCACTCACGATGTTCAGACGATGATCGGGTTCGCCATCGAGCGGATCACACGAAGCGAGCCAATGGATGGCCTCCTCGTCGTGCACCAGGCAAGCATGGTGCCAGAAAGATTATTGACGATCTGCTGCTGCTCGACGATTGCAGCGAAACCAGCGAGTGGGCGAATCAGATTCAGTACCTACCGTTACGGTAGGGGCTTGATTCTCGCTCTTTTCGACTGAAGCAGTTCTGCATCGCCGGCTTATGCGCCAGCGATATTCGGCGTCTACTGCGCGGGGGCAGCGGTCATCATGCTGCTTCCCGCACTCTCTTTTGGCCGTGAGCCAAAAGAGAGTGTGCCGCAT
>JAJZIF010000533.1:1275-3118 GCA_021810735.1 Acidobacteriota bacterium | reverse complement strand
CATTCTTTGTCTTCAGCGACTACGCGCGTCCCGCTCTGCGCCTTTCCGCGCTGATGCAGACGCCATCCATTTTTGTGTTCACGCATGATTCCATCGGGCTGGGCCAGGATGGTCCGACGCACCAGCCAGTGGAACAACTCGCCTCGCTGCGGGCGATTCCGGAATTTACGGATTTTCGTCCCGCCGATGCGAATGAAACGGCGGTGGCATGGCAAGTGATTCTGGAGAGCCGCAAGCCCTCGTTCCTCGCGCTTTCGCGGCAGGACCTGCCCGTTCTCGATCCGAACAAATACGACATCCTGAATGGTGTGCGGCATGGCGCGTATGTACTGCAGGACGGCGGAAGCTCCGCCGACGTGGTGCTGATCGCAACCGGCAGCGAGGTAAGTTTGATCTTGAAAGCCGCGGCGGCTTTAGAGTCGCAGGGGATGCATGCGCGTGTCGTTTCGATGCCGAGTTGGCGCTTGTTCGATAGCCAGCCGGAGGAATATCAGAAGAAGATCCTGCTCATCGGCGTTCCGAGATTGGTTGTGGAAGCGGCCAGTCCGATCTGCTGGTGGAAAATTGCGGGCGATAGTGGAGATGTGCTCGGATTGGATCGGTTCGGCTCGTCTGCGCCGGGAGAGATTGCGATGGAAAAACTTGGATTCAACGTCGATAACGTCGTTCGCATGGCGACGCGGATTGTCGAGCGCGCAGGAAAAGCAGCAACTGTGGCGGGAAAGTGAGACAGAGATGAAAATCGCGATTGCGTCCGACCACGCGGGCTTTGAGCTGAAAGAAGAAATCCGCAAATACATTGCCGGGCTGGGGCATGAGGTGCTCGACCTGGGTGCGTTCAATACGGAACCATCCGATTACCCGGATTATGCCGAGTTTGTTGGGCGCGCGCTGCACGCGAAGAACGCAGATCGCGGCGTGCTGATCTGCGGCTCCGGCGTTGGCGTTTCGATCGCGGCCAATAAAATGCCGGGCATCCGCGCCGCCATGTGCCACGATACCTATTCCGCGCATCAGGGCGTCGAGCACGACGATATGAATGTGCTGGTGCTGGGCTCGCGCATCATCGGTTACGCGCTGGCATACGACCTGGTCGCGGCCTATTTAAGTGCGCATTTTCAATCCAATGAAGAGCGCTTCGTCCGCCGCTTGAATAAAGTGAAGGCCATTGAGGCCCGCTTTATGTCCAACAATTGGGGTTAGAACTTGTATCTGCCGACTGCTTGAGAGATCGCGTCGATCGCAAGAGAGGGATTGTAGGAATGCTTGTTGAAAGGTCGCAACGCATCAGGTTCATTTTCGGCTCGGCGCGGGAAGTGCGGGCCATCCAGCAAGTTGTGAACAGCAAGAATCCTCCGCTGCATCTCCTGCTTGTGGCGTTTGCGCTTGCCAGGTTTCGCGGCAAGCTGGAGCAACTTCAGAAGGAAATGGCGGAGTGGGAAAGCGTGACCCTGGGTGCGGATTTTGCTGACGACGAACCTGCAAAGGTTCAGCGATGACCAGGATCACTGCCACGTTCTGGGATTGCGGTGGAGTTCTTCTCACCAACGGGTGGGATGAACACGCTCGCAAGCAGGTGCTGTCACATTTCGACCTCGATTTCGATGAATTTGAAAGGCATCACACGCTGGCGAACGATCTGTGGGAGCGCGGCACCATCGACGTGCATGAATATTTGCGGCAGACCGTCTTCTATGTCCCGCGGGCTTTTTCCGAAGACGAATTTTTTTCGCAAATGCAAGCCGTCAGCCAGATACTGTACCCGGCGATGATCGAATTCGTGCGGCGCCTGCGTGCACAGCGCACTCCGACGGATGGCATGGACACATATTTGCTCAGCAAT
>JAJZIF010000533.1:0-1265 GCA_021810735.1 Acidobacteriota bacterium | reverse complement strand
ACCTGATGGAGTATCGCATTCCCACGTTTTCTTTGACGGGACTGTTCGATGCGTATGTGGTGTCAGCCTTTATCGGTCTACGCAAACCGACCGCCGCCTTCTTTCGCTGTGCCCTCGATCTGTCTCAGCGCCAGCCCGAGGAGTGCGTCTTTATCGATGACCGCGAAGAGAATGTGGCGGGCGCGCGCAAACTGGGAATTCATGGAATTCGCCTGGAATCGCCGGAGCAGGTTATCGCGGAGCTAGGCCGGCTGGGAGTAACGGCACCGCAAACCGCGGGATGACACAAGTTTTTTACAAAGGGGAAAGCATATGGAAATCGGTCTGATCGGTCTGGGAAAAATGGGCTTCAACATGGCGGCGCGGCTGCGGCAGGGAGGCCATACCGTCGTCGGCTTCGATTTCAACACCGAAGCGGTCAATCAGCTCACGGCAACCGGCTCGGTCGGCGTTCACTCGCTGGACGACCTGGTAAAGAATTTGAAAGCTCCACGAGCTATTTGGATTATGGTGCCGTCTGGAGATCCTGTCGACCAGACGATCGCCAAGCTGGAACCATTCATGCAGAAGGGCGACACTTTCATCGACGGCGGAAATTCGAATTACAAGGATTCCCAACGCCGCCACGCACAGCTTACGGCGAAGGGGTTCAACTTTGTCGACGTTGGCACTTCGGGTGGAGTGTGGGGACTGAAAGAGGGCTACAGCATGATGGTCGGCGGGGACGCTGAGCCGGTCGAGCGGCTGCGTCCGATTTTTGAAACATTAGCTCCCGCTGCGGATAAAGGCTGGGGTCACGTGGGTCCGTCGGGCGCCGGGCACTTCGTGAAGATGGTGCATAACGGCATTGAATATGGCCTGATGGAGGCCTATGCAGAGGGTTTTTCCATCATGAAGCACAAGGAGCCGCTGCATCTCGATCTGACGCAGATTGCGCGGATCTGGCAATACGGCAGTGTGGTGCGGTCGTGGCTATTGGACCTGACAGCGGACGCCCTGGAAAAAAATCCGCAGCTGGAAGGGCTGGAAGCCTATGTGGCGGACTCCGGCGAAGGCCGCTGGACGGTCTTTGAGGCGATCGATCTCAATGTATCCGCGCCGGTCATCACGGAATCTCTCATTCGCAGGCTTCGTTCGCGTGAGGAGAATAATTTTTCTGACCGTATGCTGTCGATCATGCGCAATGAATTCGGCGGTCACGCGGTGAAAAAATCCACGTAACATGCCGAAGCGCTGCGTTGGTGCTGCATTTTGTATCTGACCTG
>JAJZIF010000022.1 GCA_021810735.1 Acidobacteriota bacterium | reverse complement strand
CGGACATGAAGCGACCCTGCTCATGGTGGTAAATGGCTATTTCGACCTGGTGACATTCACCCTGCCGGAATGCCCAGGAGGTTCTGCCTGGCTCCGACTCATGGATACCAATATCGACGGAACCGTGGAGGAATCCGATGGGAACAAAATGTTCCAAACAGGCGACACCTATGACGTCACCGCACGTTCTCTGCTGCTGTTCGTATTGGAGGAGAATACGGCGAAAGTATCGCAGACGTAGAGCGGAATTTTCGGAGCATTTTACTTGTAGGGATATTTACATTACTCAACCTGCCCCAACCGGTAGTGTATTTCCGTGGAAGACTATCCCCGGGCGTTACTGGAACTGGAGCTGCGGTTCGCGACAGAAGATGCTTGCCGGTCGTATCTGTTCTCGTTGCGCTGGTCGGAGGGGCTCGTCTGTCTGCGGTGCACAGGTCGAGAGACATGGGCGATGGAGCGAGGACTTTAGCTCTGCCCAGAGTGTCGGTCGCAGGTCTCGGTAACGGCGACAACGATCTTCCAGGACAGCCGTGTGCCGTTGATGGTCTGGTTCCGTGCCATCCGGTACGTGACCACGCAAAAGAACGCGGCAAGCGCGTTGGGCTTGCAGCGGGCTCTTGGATTGGACAGTTACAAGACGGCCTGGGCGCTGCTGCATACGTTGAAACGGGCGATGGTGCGTCCTGGCTGGGAGCGGTTGAGCGGGTTGGTGGAGGTCGATGAGGCCTTCTGGGGCGGGGAGGAACCCGGGGCTCGAGGGCGGCGGGCTCCGGACAAGATCTTGGTGCGGGTCGCTGCCGAAGCGGATGGAGAGGGGATCGGCAGAGTCCGGCGTCACGCGATTTGAAATCCATCTATCGTGATTCCGTTTTTCCGGTTTCCGCCGGAGATACGGAAAATCGTCTATACGACCAACGCCATCGAATCGCTGAACATGAGTCTGCGCAAGGCCATCCAGACGCGCGGCGCCTTTCCCTCGGAAGATGCAGCGTTGAAAGTGATGTATCTGGCGCTGAGAAACCTGGCCAGAAAATGGAATGCCGTGCAGGGCTGGAAAGAGGCCCTCAACCGCTGCGCATAACAATCACGCAATTTCAACCAGGACGTTTAATACATACACAAAAGATTTGACACTACCAGGCCATGTATCCAGCGTCCACGCCTTCATCCCGGTTGCCGGCCGCTGCCCGCGCGCAGCAGAAATTCGCTCAGCCGGTGCCGCGCCCGCAACTGATCCTGCTTCGCCGCCTCGGAGCCTTCGTCCGGAACCCATACCGCCGTCCGATCGCCGGACCGGCAACGACGCACCAGCCTCTCCGCATCCCGTCGATCCGTCTTCACCCGGTCGTTCGCATTCCTCGGAACCAGCGTTGGGGTGATCGCCTCGCACTTGACTCCCAGCTACGCCAACTGCCAGTAGAGTACGTAGCCCGTCGGGCCGGCCTCATAGCAGGCCCGCAATTGATCCAAAGGCCCAAGCTTCTTCACCAGCTTGCGTATCGACTCCGCGCGGTTGGGGATGGTTCCCACGCTGCGCACTTTGCCATTCGACTCGGCAACCGCGACGGCAATCGTCTCGGCATGGACATCCAATCCCAAAAATCGTACCTCTTCCTTCATGGCCGGTTCCTCTCCGCTTGTGGCTCTGAGTTGTGCTTCCTTCCAGAATCACAGCCTAACCCACGGCTAGCGTAGTGGACCGGTCACTCCATGACGACTGGCGCGCGGGCGGGCTCAGACCATCGACAAGTTTGCCTGGGACGCGGCCAGCAAGCGGTTCAGTTCACTTTTCATTTGGCTCAGTACTTCGCGATTCGATGCCTCGCCGATTACGTTCTTCTCCTCCGCAGGATCCGCCGAAAGGTCGTAGAGCTCGTCCATGCCAGTGAGTGCCGGGTAGTGTATGTACTTCCACTTGCCCTGGGAAACGGATTGCCAATCGGGTACTCCTGGGACGAATTTCTCCAGAAAATATTCGCACAGAAAAGAATCCCGCAATGGAGCGTCGGAATTGCGGAAGACAGGGAGCAATGAGCTTCCGTGCATTGGCGTGGGAGACTTCACTCCGGCCAGATCCAGCAGTGTCGGGGCAATATCGATATTGAGCACGTTCTGATTCCGTTCGCTTCCTGCGGGAATCAGCTTCGGATAGCGCATCAACATGGGCACGCGAATGGATGGTTCATAGGCCCATCGCTTCTCTTCCTTTATTCCGTGCTCGCCCATGAGATAGCCATGATCGCTGGTGAAGATGAGGATCGTATTGTCGAGCTGACCGGTGCGCTCCAGGGCATCGAAGATCATTCCGACGCCGCGATCCATCGAAGCGACGCAACGCGCGCGGTCGCGGGTTACAGAAGCGAGATCAGAGGGACGGCCAAACCTGGATTCCATGGGTTCGGGCGTGACCCCCTCGACACGCAGCACATCGACCGGGGGCGGGTTGAGATGCAGAACCGGCTTGCCTTCCAGATCGCCAGGAACGATGGCCGGTACATGGTAGGGCGCGTCCTTGTAGAGTCCGTCGTCTTGCGGGGATGGCAGGTATGGAAGATGCGGCGCCTTGTGTCCGATATGCATCACGAACGGCTTGCTGTGCGGTTGCTCAATGAAATTGACGGCATACTCATTGAGAAAGTCGGTCGTGTATCCACGCTTCTGCTCGCGGACGCCGTTGACGTTGAAGACAATGTTCTGGTAGAGGCCCACCGCCTTGAAGCTGACCCAGTAATCGAAGCCGGGGCGCACTGTGTCGTCGAATCCCATGTGCCACTTGCCTACAAATGCGCTCTCGTAGCCGTCGTTAAAGAGAATGCGTGAGACTGTGGGCAGCCGATGACTGAGTTCCGCCTGGCCGTTCCTATCGTTGTTCACAATCCGATGGCTATGGACATAGAGGCCAGTTTGATAGCTGGCGCGGCTGGGAGAACAAAGCGGTGTGGTGCAGCGGGCGTTGTTAAATTTCACGCCCTCGTGAGCTATCCGGTCCAGATGCGGTGTCTTCGCATACGGGTGGCCGGTGGAGGAGAGGTCATCATGTCGCAGGTCGTCGGCAATGATGAAGATGATGTTGGGCCTTGGGTCACGCTGTCCAGCCTTGGGGGCAGCCTGCGCAGGAGTGGCCGACTGCGTCTGAGCGGCTCCAAGCGCAAGCGCAGCGCTGGCGGGCGGCGTGTGAGCAGCGGCAAGAAGAAGCCCAGAATTGAGTAGGCTGCGTCGAGTGATCTTCGTGTCTTTATTTATCATGGTTTCCTCCCTGCGAATTGCCCGCTTTATTTCTGTCGCTGACCGTGTGGACAGTCTACCCGAATTGTGACGATCTCATAGGGACCGGGCACTGCCTGCAGGAGATCATAGCAGGCGTTGCGGGTTAGTGTTACCGGCGAGCCGGCCTAGACGCAGGGTTCTGCGCTTGATGAGCAGGAAAAACACCGGAACCAGAATCAGGACGTGGATCGTCGAGGTAATCATCCCGCCGACAATCGGGGCCGCGATGGGCTTCATCACATCCGAGCCGATGCCTGCTTCCCAGAGGATCGGCGCGAGGCTGAGGATGACCGCCGTTACGGTCATCAGCTTGGGCCGCAGGCGCTGCACCGCGCCTTCAATGACGGCCTGCTCCAAACCGGCTTCCGTCATTGCGGAGTCCTGAGCGAGGCGGCGCTGGAATGCTTCATCCAGGTACACCACCATCACCACTCCGGTTTCGACTGCGATGCCGAATAGCGCGATATAGCCGACCCATACGGCGACGCTGAAGTTGTAGCCGAGCGCCCACTGCAGCAGCAGTCCTCCAGACATGGCGTAGAAGGTGGGAAAAATCAGCACCGCGGCCTCAGTGGCAGATTTGAAGACGAGATAGAGCAGCAGGAAGATAACAAAAAAGACGATGGGAAGAATAATTTTGAGGCGCTGTTTGGCGCGCATTTCAAACTCATATTCCCCAGCCCAATGCCAGGTATAGCCCACGGGGAGCGCCAATTTTCGACTCAATATCCGGTCCGCATGGCCTACAAATCCACCGTAGTTGTGCGTTTTCAGATCGAGATAAACGTATCCGGTCAAAGCGCCGTCTTCGTCGCGGATCATGGTGGGGCCGCGAGAAAAGTACACGCGGGCGACTTCGCCGATTGGAATCTGCTCGCCGGTAGGAGTTGGAATCAATGCCTGCGATAAGGCGGCCGGATCGTCGCGGAAGGTATGCTGATAGCGTACGGCGACTGGAAAGCGCTCACGGCCTTCCACATTCTCGACAATGTCCGCTCCGCCGATTTCCGAGGTAATGACCTGCTGCACATCGGCGACGGTCAGGCCGTAGCGCGCTGCCTCGGGCCGATTCACATCCACGTTCAGATAGAAGCCCTGGGAAACACGCTCCGCAAAGACGGAGTTGGTCTCGGGCATTCCGGACAGGAGCTGCTGCATCTGTGCTCCAATATCCTGAATGCGGGCCAGATCGGGCCCCTGAATCTTGATCCCAACTGCTGTCTTGATGCCGGTCAGCTCCATGTCCAGACGGTTCTCGACGGGCATGGTCCAGGTGTTGGTCAGGCCGGGAAACTGGAGCTTCTCGTCCATATCGTGGATCAGCTTTTTGTACGTCATGCCTGCGGGCCAGTTCTTGCGGGACTTCAGCATGATGGTGGTGTCGTACATATCGAGAGGAGCGTTGTCTGTGGCGCTGTCGGAGCGGCCAACGGTGCCAAACACTGTCGCGACCTCGGGGAAGGAACGGATCATGCGGTCCTGTTCCTGCAACAGCGAAACCGCTTGCGTCATCGAGATGCCCGGCAGCGCGCTCGGCATGTAGAGAGCGGAGCCTTCATAGAGTGCGGGCATGAACTGGCTGCCGAGACGGAAGTAGAGTGGAATGGTAGCGGCCAGAAAAGCAAGGTTCAGCGCGATCACCAGCTTCCAGTGCCGAAGGCACCAGCGGAGCACCGGGAGATACATGGCCTGCGTAATGCGGGCCACGGGGTTCTTCGATTCCGGCCGCAGCTTTCCGCGCAGGCACAACGGCATCAGTGCCGGAACCAGCGTGATGGAGAGCAGAGAGGAGAAGGCGATGGCCAGAGTCTTGGTCCAGGCCAGTGGCCGAAACATGCGGCCTTCCTGCGCCTCCAGCAGAAATACCGGCAGGAAGGAAACGACAATGATGATGAGCGAGTAGAAGAGAGCCGGCCCAACCTGCTGGGCCGCGCCGATTAGGATTCGCCGCCGCTCCGATCCGCTGGGTACCTCTGCCAGTTCCGCCAGATGGCGGTGTCCGTTCTCCACCATGACAATGGCGGCGTCGATGAGCACGCCGACGGCTAGTGCGAGTCCTCCGAGCGACATGATGTTGGAACTGACGTGGAGGTAGTACATGGGGATGAATGCTGCCAGAACGGCAATCGGCAGCGTCAGGATCGGAACGAGCGCGGAGCGAAAATGGAAGAGGAAGACAATGCTGACGAAGCTGACAATGATTGCTTCCACGATCAGGTCACGCTTCAGTGTGTGGATCGACTGATTGATCAACCAGGAGCGGTCGTAGCCCGTCACTATTTCCACGCCGGAAGGCAGCGAAGGCGCGATCTGCCGAAGCTTTGCCTTTACCCCGTTGATGACGTTGAGAGCATTCATGCCGTACCGCATGACCACGATGCCGCCTACGGTTTCCCCTTCTCCCTGCCATTCGGCTGCGCCGCGCCGCACGTCCGGACCGAAGGAAACGGTACCGAGATTGCGCACCAGCACGGGCGTGCCGTTTTTCGTTGCAACGGGAACATTTTCGAGATCGGAAAGCGAGCGCAGATATCCGTGGCCGCGGATCATGTACTCGGCCCCGCTCATCTCAATCACGTCTCCGCCCACTTCATTCGTGCTCTGGCGGACGCGGTCAATGACGGTCGCAGCGGAGATGCCGTAGGAGAAGAGCTTGTTCGGATCGAGGTTCACCTGGTACTGGCGCACAAAGCCGCCAATGCTTGCTACCTCCGCGACGCCGGGCACGGTTTCGAGCTGGTAGCGCAGGTACCAGTCCTGCAGCGCGCGCAGGTCGGCCAGGTTCCTGGTATGGCCGCGGTCCACGATGGCGTACTCGTAGACCCAGCCCGCACCGGTTGCATCGGGGCCAATCGCGGGATGCACGTCCGCCGGCAGCCGCCCGGCAATCTGTTCGAGATACTCGGTCACGCGCGAGCGCGCCCAGTACAGATCGGTGCCGTCCTGAAAGACGACGAAGACATAGGAGTCGCCGAACATGGTCTGGGCGCGTACATTTTTGACGTCGGGAGCCGAGAGCAGCGCGGTTACGATCGGATACGTGACCTGATCCTCGATCACGTTCGGCGGCTCGCCCGCCCACGGAGTGTGAATGATGACTTGCACGTCGCTGATATCGGGCAGTGCATCGAGCGGGACGTGCTGCATACACCACAGGCCAGCGACAACCAGAAGGACGGCTCCGGTGAATACGAGGAAGGGATTGCGCGCACACCAGGCAATGATTCGCGAGATCATTCCATGCCTCCCGTGGCGCTGACGTTGAGCTGTTTTGTGGCCAGTATCTGGCCGCCGCGCTGGACCGTTACGATTACCTGCCACGCGCCTCCCACGTCCAGTTGCAGCGGGCCTTCATAAAAACCATTGCCCTTGTCGTCCAGCGTCGCGACAACGCGTTTTGCCCCCATGCCCATTGCGGGCATGGCCGGCATCAAGAAGGTCGCGGTCACCTGCACTCCCGTCAGCGGCTTTCCGTCAGGATCGGTCAGCTTCACTCGTACTGTATTTGCGCCATTGTGCGGCGGATCTGGCTGCGTGACGAAATCGATCCGCATTTGCGCGGCTGGCGCTTTGCTGGGTCCTGTGGCAGCCTGTGGCGACGGGGGCGCAAACGCAGCAAGCGCCTGCTGCAGCTGCGCTTCCGAGTCCACAAGAAAGTTGGCCGAGCTGACAATCTGTTCGCCTGCCTTGAGACCGTTGAGGACGATCATCGAATCGTCGAGCTGCGGCCCGACCTCGATGGTGCGCGGCTCCAGATTGCCGTTTCCGTGGTTGATAAAAGCAATTGCCCGCGAACCCGTCTGCATCACTGCGGAGGCGGGTATTACCAACTGCCGCCCCAGCGGGACCGCGATCGCGATGTTGACGTACATTCCCGGCTTGAGTACGACGCCTGGGTTGCGGAAGACGAGACGTACCCGCACGGTGCGCGTTGCCGGATCGACCTGCGGCAAGACCTGATCGATACGACCGTTGAAATGGCGACCAGGATAGGCATCGACCGTAACCTGCGCGGGGTCGCCCGGCTTCAGACGGCCAACGTCGTTCTGAAAAACATTGGCGTACACCCAGACCGTGGAGAGGTCGGCAATCGTGTACAGCTTCGTATCCGGTTGCACATACGCGTTCGGCAAGGCGTTGCGCTCGATGATGTAGCCGGAGACGGGCGACTCAATCGCGATATCGCGCTGCACCTTGCCGCTTTGCTCCAAATCCATGATTTCCTGCGCCGGGACACCAAATTGCCGCAGGCGTTCCTGGGCAGCCTGCAGCAGCCAGCCGCCCTCGCGCGCGGCCATGCCATGCGCATCCTGCGTAAAGGCCTTCTGGTTCTGCCGTGCCAGCAGATATTCCTGCTCGCTGCTCACAAGGTCCGGGCTGTACACGGTGAACAGACGCTGCCCCTTGCGCACGTACTGGTAGGTCGCATTCGCGAACACGTTCTGAATCCAACCCGGAAAGCGTGTCTGCACATACGAAAGCCGCTCCTCGTCGATGTCCACATTGCCGGGAACATTAAGATCATCGTTTACCTTTTTGAGTTCCACTGTCGCCATCGTCACGCCGATTTCCTGAAGACGCTGGGGCGACAACTGCACCGTGGCCAAACCAGGTTCCGCTTGCGCAGGTAGCGCGCTTCCGGAAGGTGCCGGCTGGGACGTCGCCTCCGGTCCGCGCGCGACGACCGGGTCTCCGGAGGCCACTTTCGAAGCAGCGTAATACCGGGGCAAGAGCACATAGACAAGAGCGGCCGCAAGCAAAACGCAGAGTGCCACAGCCGACAAAAGCGCAATCTGATAGGTACGTGTCTTCACGGCTTCACCTCCAGGGTGGTGGTCTGCAACTGGTCGATAGGAGCGCCCGTGGCGAGTTCGAGATCTGCCAGACGCGTGTCGAAATCCGCAGTCGCCTGCAGCCAGGCAAGGTCGATGTCGATGACTGACATTTGGCTGTCGAGCAGATCCAGAAAATCGGTTTTATCGTTCTCGTACGCAATGACGCTCGATTGAAGCGTGGCTTCGGCCTGCGGGAGGAGCTCGTCGTGATACAGGAGCGCGAACCGTTGCGCGGCCCGTGCCTGGACAAGCGCCTCCTGGACCTGCCCGAATGCGGCATTGCGCAAGGCGGTCAATTCGGCGTCCTGCTCGGTGGCTTTCGCCGTGGCTTCGGCAATCTCGGCATCGTGTTTGCGGCGATTCAACCAGGGCAGATTCATCGAACCCTCCACCATGTAGTTGTTGCGCATCGCGGAGGTGGGCGGCATCAGCATGTAGCCTCCCGAGACTGTGAAGTCCGGGACATAAGCCTTCTTCGCCAGCGCCTGCTCTGTATGGCTCCGCTCCGCGGCTTCCCTGGCCATGACCAGATCGGGCCGGGAGTGGAGGGCAACATCCTCAAGCGCCTGCGCGGCGGGCAACGCGGCCATCACGGCGTACTCTCCGCGCACGTTGAGTGGTGCGTCGGGATCGCGTCCCAGCAGCGTGTTGAGACGGGCGCGAGCGAGATCGGAGTCCTGATCGAAGCGAATCATATGCTCGGCCAACTGCGTGAGCGCGACCTGCGCTTTCAGAATGTCCTGCTGCGGAACCTTCCCCACCGCATACTTGATTCGCGCCGCTTCGATAGCTTGGCGGGCGATGGCAACATGCTGATCGTGAATCTGCAATTCTTCTTGAGCGAGCAGCATGTCATCGAAGGCTTTGCGCACGCGCACCTGCACCTCCAGCCTGACCTGTTCCAACTGGGCCTTCGCAACGGCCACATCGGATTCCGCCACACTCGAACGCAGGGCCCGTTTTCCCGTTCCCGGCAGCGTCTGGCTGATGCTGAACATGTTCTGGGCGGGGTTGTAATTCCAGGGTTGCTGCAACGGCACGCCCCATCCGCGATACATCGCGATTGGATCATCGAGCGCGCCAGCGGTGGGAACGTGTGCTTGGACGATGGCGACCTGACGGGCCGCAACCTCGATTTCAGGGTTCCTGGCGAGGGCGACCCGCTCGACATCTTCCAGATTCATCGCCGGTCCCGAAGTCTCCGGCGGGTGATGCTCGTCAAGCAACGCGGCAAGCTTGCCCAGTCCGTCGTTTTGGCCGGGCGTTTCTGCGCGGGAGACATAGGCGGGCGCAGTGAGCAGAAGAACACAAAATACAGGTAGCAGAGTTTTCATCATTCCCTCGTAGGAACATGCAGGTCACGATCTGTCGTGGGTTTGCATCGCGCGGGGACGCAGTGGCGCACGAAGATTCACTTCAGCGCGCGAACGAGGGAGTGCTAGATTCGGAGGGTGGAGTTGCCGACGGACGAAAAGAGCGGCGGCGGTGACGTGGAAGCATTTTCGTGCCGGACGTTTGTCGTGGCGGGCACGTGCAAACTGGCTGGATGGGACACTTGGGGCAGCTTACGCGAATGATCGGAAGAATACGGAAGGACCAGAGTGACCGCGATGTTCCGCGGATAGACCAAGCAGCACGAACCATTCGCATTTATCGCGGACGAGCCGCAGGCCGTCATCATTCCATGGCAGCACGCATGCTGCCCTGTCGGCTGCGTGGCTCGCAGACAGGCGGACGCCGGCATCGCGATCCATAGGACCATCATCGCCAGCATCAAGAACGCGCTTTTTCTGTCTCTGCCCACCTGCATAGTGTAAACCCGAGCCTCATATGTCAGCATCCGCTTCAAGACCCGAATTCGCAGTGATGAAGATCACATTCGTAAAATTCGGCGAGTTGATGCCCGCAATGCGCCAGATTTTTCCAGCTTCCGCAACGATGAGGACACAACAATAACCACTGCTGGAGCACGTCAGTCCGGCACACAAGGTTGGTGCGATCGGACACATATCGCCAAACCTGAGGAAAGCCTTCAGAGGGCAAAAAAGCAGAACGCCAACGGCTTAGTCCTAATTAGCACGGCGTTGAAGCAAGCCCTATCCAACCTGTGCGCCACATACGATCACTATTTCGTGCCCAGTTGTGCGATGGCGGGTGAGGGAGGAAGCACGCCGCGGTCTGCAAACGTTGCCGCGCCAGCGCGCGCGAGACGCAGTGCGCGACCAGGGAAGATTCCCAGCACGAAGACCGCTAGCATTAAAATCGCCATGCCAAGCACAAACGAGGGCTGCGCATGGGCAGTATCCCGCTCCCGCGCAGGTTCTTCGGGCAGCATATACATCTGTCCCAGAAGACGCAGGTAATAAAACGCGGCCACGCCGCTGTTCAGCAAGCCCACTACCGCCAGCCAGGCATGGCCGGAATCGATTGCTGCGGTGAAGACGTAAAACTTGCCGAAAAAGCCCGCGGTGAAGGGAATTCCGATTAAGGAAATTAGAAAGACAGCGAATGTGGCAGCGGCCACAGGATGACGCCGGGCCGCGCCGGAATAATCGCTGAGATTGGTGCGAGCCTCGTTATAGCCGGACAGATAACTGATGATGCCGAACGCGCCCACGTTCATTGCCGCATAGGCAGCCGTGTAAAAGCTGGCGGACGCAATTCCCATGGGCGCCAGCGCGGTGAACGCAACCAGCAGATATCCCGCGTGAGCAATTGAGGAATAAGCCAGCATGCGTTTGACATTGCGCTGGGTGAGCGCGCCCAGATTGCCAATCGTCATTGACAGGACCGCCAGGATCCAGACCAGGGGCATCCAAATGTGCGTCGCGGTTCCGTAGGCTCCATAGGTAATGCGCAAAAGCACCGCGAAGGCAGCGGCCTTCGGCGCAGTGGACATCAATCCAACAACAGGTGCGGGCGCGCCTTCGTAGACATCCGGCGTCCAAACGTGAAAAGGCGCCAGCGACACCTTGAAGCCAAGACCAATCAGCATCATGCCAAAGGCGACTGTCAGCAGCAGCGGCGACGCACCGCCCGCGACACCCTTGGCGATATCGTAGATGTTGGTTGAGCCGGTTGCGCCGAAGCACAAGGCGATGCCGTACAAAAAAAATGCGGTCGCAAAGGAACCCAGCAAAAAGTATTTGATGGACGCTTCGGGGCTGGTCGCGCTTCGTTTGCGATAGCCGGCGAGGATGTAAGTGGAGATGGAAGAAATCTCCAGACTGATGAAGACCATCAACAGCTCCACTGAGCTGGTCATCAGCATCATGCCGGTCGCGCCAAACAGGATCAGCGCATAGAATTCGCCGACGTTGCTCGTGTGACCTTCGAAATAATCGAGTGAAATCAGGAGCGTCACCAGCACGACGCCGCCAATCGCCAAATGAAAAAAGACACTGAAGGCATCCGACTGCACGGTGCCGAAAAAGGCGGTTCCAGCGGGAAGATGCAGTTGATACAGGCTGGCCCCGAGCGCTGCGAGCGTGCCAAGAATTGCCAGGATGCCGAGAGGCTTGCGGCTGGTTTTCGGCTTCAGCACGGCCTCGATGAGCATGACCAGCACCCCAGTCAAAGTCATCACGATTTCAGGAAGAATCCGCAGTGCGGGCGCAACGGAACTCATCGATGTGTTCACGGCGTCGTTCATCGGGTCATTCCTCGCGTCGGGTTCAATGTTGCGTAGGCTGATGTCGGTGTTACCGTGACTCCCAGCGAAACCTTGTCGGGGGCCATGCCCGGCACAGAAAGATCGATGGCGTGCATCCAGAAGACGGAAGCCACTCCCATCGCAATCATCAGCGCAATGGTCGGCCACACGGCGGCGCGTTCGCGCCAGTTCACATCCGTGGGAGACAAGGCCGCCACGCTGGTCGAGGGCTTGCCGTAGAAGACGCGCTGCACCATCCATAGCATGTAGGAGGCGGAAAGAATCACTCCCACCGTGGCAGCGGCTGCGATGCGGGGATGGGTCTGGAAGCTGCCGCTCAGGATCAGAAATTCTCCAACAAACACATTGAGCGACGGCAGTCCGATCAATGACAGCGTTGTGATGACGAACAGCACAGCCAGCCCCGGCATCTTCGTCGCAATGCCGCCCAGTCGGCTCATATCGTAGGTTCCGTACCGTTCATACAGGATGCCCAGCAGCATGAAGAACGCGCTCGCAGAAATGCTTTCGTTTAGAATTTGGTACGCCGCTCCATCCATGCTTGCCGCAGTGAAGGCGTAGATTCCCAGCACGATGAAGCTGACCGCGCTCAATGTAGCGTAGGCCGCCAGACGCTTCAAGTCCGTTTGCACCAGGGCCATCAACGCCCCATACAGAATGCCGATGGCGCCCAGCGCCACCATCAGCGGCGCAACATGAGCGGCTTCAGTAGGGAACAGCCCGACGTGCCAGCGCAGCAGGGAATAGAGTCCGAGCTTGCCGGCCAGAATCATCGCAACTGCCGTCGGCGCTTCGGCGATGCCATCGCGCAGCCAGCCGTGCAGTGGAAACACGGGCACCTTAACGGCGAAGGCCAGCAGGAATGCCAGCGAGGTCAACCACAAGCCCGCCGCATGTGCGCCGGTACTCCAACCATGCAGTTGCTGCTGCAATTGCACCAGGTCGAATGTCCCTGTCTGTCCATACAGCCATAGCATGCCAACCAGCAGCAACGCGGATGGAATGAATGCGTAGAGAAAAAACTTAATCGCCGCGCGGCGTCCATCGTTACGCCCGTACATGCCAATCAGCAGCGCCAGCGGGACGATCGACAGCTCCCAAAATGCGTAGTACAGGATCAGATCGAGCGAGATAAACACGCCATACATTGCTGTTTGCTGCAGCAGCAGCAGCGCATAAAATTCGCGTTTGCGATCTTCAATCGCCCGCCAGGAGATGAGCACGCCCAATGGTGCGAGGAAGGAAACCAGCACCACCAGCCACATCGATAGCCCATCCACGCCGACGTGGTAATGGACGGTCGGGTTGCTGATCCATGGAACATTCAGCTCAAATTGAAATCCTTGCTGCTGGTGGTAATTGAAGTGTGCCGGCAGATGCAGGGCCAGCACAAAGAAAAACAGCGTCAGCAGCAGAGTGAAACTCTGAGCAGCGCGACCCCGCCTCGGCAGCAACAGAACCACCAGCGCGCCCGCTACGGGCAGGAAGGTAAGCCATGTCAGAATGCTTGCGTTCAACACAAAGTCCTTCCTCTTCAGTACAAGTGCGCCAGGTACAGCACCACAATCAGCACAGCCGCCGCGCCTGCTGCCAGCCAGCCTGCATAAGAGCGGATATTTCCCGACTGCATGCGGCGAATCCACCTGCTGACTCCACTCCCGATTCTCGTCCAGGCATTGTTCGTGCCATCGATGACGCCCGACTCAATGCCGCGACCCAGCAGGTTTCTTGAAACCGCCAGAATTGGCCAGACAATGACGTTCGCGTATATTTCGTCGACCCAATATTTATTCCAAATCAGCGAATAGAGCGGTTTCGCATTACGTTCCGCTGCGTCTGCCAGTTGAGGCCTGCGGCGGTACATCAGGTCCGCCAGGAACCATCCCAGCAGCGCGGTCAGCATCGAAACACCCGCGAGAATGCGGTCCAATTGAATGTCTGCAGCAGTCGGCACTGTTGCTGCTGCGGTTCCAGCGCTTGCAAATACGGGATCGAGAAAATGCGCGATCCAGTTGCTTCCGCCCATCGCTTCCGGCCAGCCAATCCACCCTCCAGCCAATGACAAAATCCCAAGAATGATCAAAGGCAACAGCATGGCCCAGGGGCTTTCATGCACGCCATGTCCGCCGTGCGATCCGTGACCCGCTTGGTCGGCGCTCGATTCCAGATAGCGCGGACTACCGAAGAAGGTCATATACCAGAGCCGGAACATATAGAACGACGTCAGCCCGGCCGTTATCAGGCCCACGGCCCACAACATCTTGCCGTCATGCGGGCTCACGAAGTCTGCCGCCAGAATCGCATCTTTGCTGAAAAATCCGGCGAACGGAAACAATCCGCTGATCGCAAATACGGCCGCGGTCATGGTCCAGAACGTGACTGGAAGTTTTTTCCGCAGGCCGCCCATGTTCCGCATGTCCTGCTCGCCGCCCAGCGCGTGAATCACGCTGCCCGCAGCCAGAAATAGCAACGCCTTGAAGAATGCGTGCGTGACCAGATGAAAAATTCCCATCGAGTAGGCTGCTACCCCGCATGCCAGAAACATATAGCCGAGCTGCGAAATCGTGGAGTAGGCCAGGACGCGCTTGATGTCCGTCTGCAGAATGCCGATTGTGGCTGCAAAGAATGCCGTCGCCGCGCCAATAACGGCCACCACCGTCAGAGCCAGTGGAGAACGACCGAACAGCACATGCGTCCGCGCCAGCATGTACACGCCAGCCGTCACCATGGTGGCGGCGTGGATCAGAGCGGACACCGGCGTAGGACCTTCCATCGCATCCGGCAGCCACACGTACAGAGGAATCTGCGCCGATTTGCCAGTCGCGCCCAGAAGCAACAGCAACGCGATCGCGGTGAGAACGCCGCCCTGCATCTCAGGATGTGCTGCGATGTTGGAAAATACTTCGTTAAAACTGAGCGTGCCGAAGTGGGCGATGATCAGGAACATGGCCAGCAGAAAGCCGAAGTCGCCAATTCGATTGACGATAAACGCTTTCTTGCCGGCATTCGCCGCGGAATCTTTGGTGTAGTAAAAGCCGATCAGCAAATAGGAGACCAGCCCGACTCCCTCCCAGCCGACAAAGAGCAGCAGAAAATTTGCCGCCAGCACCAGCGTCAGCATGAAAAACAAAAACAGATTCATGTAGCTGAAGAATCGCCAGTAGCCTTCCTCCTCCGCCATATAGCCGACGGAGTAAAGATGAATCACCAGACCCACGCCGGTGACGACCAGCAGCATCACAATCGTCAGTTGGTCGAGCAGAAACGAAAAATTGGCATGAAATCCCGTGACCGCAATCCAGGGAGTCGAAAATCTTTCCAGATACGGCAGCGTCAGTCCTTGATGCAAGCGCGAGACGATCCACAACACCTGCACAAAGGCGGTGGCAGGGAACAGGAGCGCCACCAGCGAGACGGCGCCCTTGGGCAATCGTCTCCCCAGAACCCCGTTGATCGCAAAACCCGCCAGCGGGAACAGCGGCAGCAGCCAGAGATATAAAGAAGGCGTCATAATCTCATCAAATCGAAAATCGTCATAGCTTCATCAAGTTGATCTGGTCCACGTTCAATGTGTTCCGCGAGCGGAAAAGAGAGATGATGATGGCAAGACCGACAGCAGCCTCCGCGGCGGCGACGACCATCACAAAAAACACGAAAATCTGGCCGCTCACCTGGTGCCAGTGGTTGGCAAAGGCGACAAACGCCAGGTTCACGCCGTTCAGCATTAGCTCAATCGACATGAAAATGGTGATGATGTTGCGCTTGATCAGAAATGCAAATATACCGATCGAGAACAGCGCGGCGCTCAGTACTAGATAGCAGACCATTGGAACGGCCACGTCAATGCTCCTTCCGCGCCAGCACAACAGCGCCCAGGATCGCTACCAGAATCAAGATGGAAGTGACTTCAAACGGCAGCAGAAGATTCCGGAACAAGACCCGGCTGAGATCGCTGGTTGTGGCCACAAATGCACCCAACCGCGCATTTCCAAAGCTGGTCCGCAGTGTGAAAAACGTGGATGCCAAAACCGTAAACAACGCTAGCACTCCGGGAACGCCTGCCAGATACGCGGCCCGGCTGCCATGGGTGCGCTCTTCCTCGCCGGCGTTCAACAGCATAATCACAAAAACAAACAGCACCATAATGGCGCCGGAGTAAACGATGATCTGCGCTACTGCAAGAAACTCAGCGCCTAGCAACAAGTACAGAACAGAGAGCGAAGACATGACGACGATCAGCGACAGCGCACTGTTGATCGGGTGCCGCTGCAGCAGCAGGTTCAACGCGCCGCCCAGGCATAGAAGTCCGAAAAGAATGAAGATCGCTAGATTCATCGCGCTCCGGCTCCCACGGACTGTTGGGATGGCTTACCCATGGAAGGCCAGGACCAGACTGGTTGCCATCACATTCACAATGGCAATCGGTAAAAGAAATTTCCAGCCAAATCCCATCAGCTGGTCATAACGGAAACGCGGCAATGTTCCGCGGACCCACACGTAGAGAAACAGGAAGCAGAAAACCTTGGCGACGAACCAGAATACTGGAAGAAGGGCCTGCACGACCACGCCGCCGAAGGCTGGAAGCAGGTTGCCAAAGGGGCTTGACCATCCGCCTAAGAACAGCAGCGTGGCAACGCAGCCGACAGTGATCATATTGGCGTACTCGGCCATGAAGAACATGGCAAATTTCATGGAACTATATTCGGTGTGATAGCCGGCCGTCAGTTCGCTCTCCGCTTCCGGCAGGTCGAATGGAGTGCGATTGGTTTCCGCAAACGCGGCCGTCAAATAAATAAAGAAAGCGACGATCTGCACGCCTCCGAAGATGTTCCACGATAAGATTCCATGCGTGTTTTGTATGTTCACAATGTCGCGCAAACGAAGCGATCCGGCGCGCAGCACAACCCCAATCACAGACAGACCGAGCGCAAGTTCATAACTGATCATCTGCGCCGTCGAGCGCAGAGATCCCAGTAGAGAGTATTTGTTGTTCGAAGACCAGCCGGACAGTGCAATTCCATACACGCCGATGGAGGTGACGCCCAGGATGACCAGCAGCCCGACGTTGACGTCGGCGATCTGAAACATATCCACGCCATGCCAATGGATGTTTTCCCCGAACGGAATTACGCCAATGGAAATCAAAGAGCAGGAGAGCGCGATGATCGGCGCCAGAATGAACAGCGGACGAAAGACCGCCGTCGGCATCAGGTCTTCCTTCAAAAAAAGCTTCAGACCGTCGGCCAGCGGTTGCAGCAGTCCGAAGGGGCCAACGCGGGAGGGGCCCCAGCGGTTCTGAATGCGGCCTACAAGTTTGCGCTCCAGTAGCACCGTATAGGCCACCGCCATCAAAAAGATGACAGTCACCACGGCCACTTTCAGCAGACTTAAGAGAACAAAGATCAGAATATTCACGTTCGTATCATTTCCACTTCAAACCCAATTCCCGATTCGCGCACTGCCCCGTCGCGGCATTTTCTATGGCCGGACAGACGTTTGAATTGTCAATCAGCCGCCACCATACTTTTCTTCGCTTGAAACACTTCCACTTCGCTCAGCTTTTCGCTGTAATGTCCCAACGTGCCGGAGGTAAACAGGGTGTCTCCCGAAGGCAGAATCCCATCCGCACGGTCGGCAATCTGGGAGATGCCGATCAGGCCATCGCCCGCGGGCTGTACTCGCTGGCTCGTTCCACCCAGCAGGTCGAGTCGATCGAAATCATAGCCCGGCACAAGCCGTTGAATTTCATCCAGCAACGCATTGGGATCGAACGGGCTCAGCTTCGGTTCGAGATTGTGCGCCGCCAACCAAATTCCATGGCGATCGGCTTCGCCGGACTGCGCGCCTCGCGACTGTCCCATATCCGCGCGCACCCCTTTGCCGAATGGGACCAGCGTGTGCACATCTTCTCCCATCGTGTCTGCAATGCGGACGATCAGTTCCAGGTCGGTGCGAACACCGGCGCGGTCCGCAGCTTTCTTCACCAATTGCAGATCGCCGAAAGTATTGGTCACGGTGCCAGATTTCTCGTAGAGATTCGCCGTCGGCAACACCACGTCGGCTTGCTTCGCGGTCGCTGTCAGGAACATATCCTGCACCACGAGAAATGTATTGTGCAATGTTTCCTCGGCAATCCCGAGCCGCTCCACTGGATCGTCTCCAACCACATAGAGCGCCGCGAGTTCGTTGCGCGCCGCCGCTTTGAACATCTGCGCAATATCCAGTCCGGATTCGCGAGGAAGGCGATCACCGTATTCCGCACGGATAGCGCTGTCGCCATGGATGGGTTGATAGCCAGGAAGCAGGTAGGGATACAGCCCCATGTCGGCCGCGCCGCGCGAATTGACATAGTCCCCGAGGCAGGCGAATTTCGTATCGGGGAGCGAAAGTCCGAACTTCACTAAAGCTTCAATAGCTGTGCCGCGCAATTCCGAGCCAAAGACGATAAGTAGATTTGGCTCCTGGCGCAGCGAGTGTCTCAGCGCGCCCGCATCCGCGCCGAAGTCGCTATTTTGCGCGCCGCCGAGGAAGTTCGCAAAGGCCTCGTACCCGTC
>JAJZIF010000532.1 GCA_021810735.1 Acidobacteriota bacterium | reverse complement strand
CGCGCGGCGTCCAGGTGGTTATGAATGGCCACCACACCACACTCTTCGCGTAGCTTGTCGAAGGGGAGAAAATTCTGATCGGCCATGGGCATTGGGTCCATCGCTGCGCTATATGCGTTCATTATGCCTGATTGACTGCGGAAGATTCGCGATGAAATGTAGACTCGAGAGCATCGGGCAGTCCACGACGCCATGGTTCAGACAGATTCGCAATCGATTCAGAAATGATCGGCTGGCCGTTCACGCTAATTTCGACGCGATCTGGCATGATCGAGCCAATGTTCAACACGGTAACGAATCCGTAATCGTCGGCTATTTTCCTGATCTTCTCGACCGATTCGGGAGCGCAGGTAACAATCACGTCACTCGCATGCTCGGCAAACAACGCACAAGCCATGCGATCGTCGGGAAGGCCGCCGGACACCGAAGCGCGGACTCCAACTTGCTGCGCAAAACAACCCTCCGCCAGAGCAACCGCAATGCCGCCATCAGAAACGTCACGCGCGGAATGCAGGAGCCCGGCATCCGCCAGTTTCGCCAGGCACTTGTGCAGTTCCGCTTCCTCGATCAGTTGCAATCGTGGCGGGCGTCCCCATAGCTGGCCCAGCATCACCTTGGCGTATTCCGACGATCCAAATTCTTCCAGCAGTTGCTTGCCTGTAACGCTCGCTGGAAGCGTCAGCAGCAGCACAGCATCGCACACTCGCTGAAAATCTGCGGGGACCGTCTTCGACACATCTTCCAGAATGCCGACGATGCCAACTACCGGCGTCGGATAGATCGCTTCGCCTTTGGTCTCGTTGTACAGAGAAACATTTCCGCCAGTAATGGGCGTTCCAAGCGCGGTGCAGGCTTCCGCAATGCCGTCGATGGCACTCGAAAGCTGCGCCATGATTTCCGGCTTCTCGGGATTGCCGAAGTTCAGGCAATTCGTTGCCGCAATCGGCGTTGCCCCAGTGCAAGCCACTTTGCGGGCAGCTTCCGCTACTGCGTGGGCCGCGCCTAATTTTGGGTCAAGGTAGCACCAGCGACTGTTGCCGTCGAGCGCCATGGCCAGCCCGCGTTGCGTGCCTTTCAGCCGCATCACGCCCGCTTCCCCGCCCGGCCCTTGCGCCGTATTGGTCTGCACCATGGTGTCGTACTGTTCGAAGACCCACCGCTTGGAGCAAATGTTGGACGACGCCAGCAATTTCTTCAGGTCAGCAGCAAAGTCGCGTTTCGCATGCAACTGCTGCAGAATTTCCGGCGAGGGCTCGCTCGGTACCGGCGCTTTCCATGTGCCGATAGGGCGGTGGTAGCGCGGCGCTTCATCGGTAAGCGATGCATTCGGGATATCGGCCACCAGCTCGCCATGGTGCAGAATGCGCAACCGCGATTCGGCAATCACCGTGCCGACGGTTACTGCATCCAGCCCCCATTTGGCGAAGACACGCAGTACCTCCTGCTCACGCCCCTTGTCGGCCACAAGCAGCATGCGCTCCTGCGACTCGGAAAGCATCATCTCATAGGCCGTCATACCGGTTTCGCGTTGCGGAACGCGGTCGAGTTCCATCTCAATTCCAACCCCGCCGCGGCCGCCCATCTCGCAGGAAGAAGACGTCAGTCCCGCAGCGCCCATGTCCTGAATTCCAACGATGGCGCCTGTCTGCATGGCCTCCAGACAAGCCTCCAATAATAGCTTCTCCATGAATGGATCGCCCATCTGGACATTGGGGCGCTTCTGCTCCGAGCCTTCGTGGAACTCTTCGCTGGCCATGGTTGCGCCGTGGATTCCGTCGCGGCCCGTCTTCGCCCCAACATAGAGAACCGGGTTGCCGACCCCGGTGGCCTTGCCATAAAAAATCTCATCCTTGCGCACCATACCCAGCGCGAAAGCATTCACCAGCGGATTGCCGGAATAGCATGGCTCGAAGCGCGTTTCTCCGCCCAGGTTCGGAACGCCGAAACAATTCCCGTAGCCGGCGATGCCGCTGACAACGCCCTCGAGAATCTGGTGATTTTTATTCAGGACCGCAGTCGAAGAGGCATCTTTCTCTGCGCCGTTCGGTGATTCCTCAGAAACGATCGGTCCAAATCGGAGAGAATCCATGACCGCCAGCGGCCTCGCGCCCATGGTAAAAATGTCGCGCAGAATGCCGCCAACTCCTGTAGCCGCGCCCTGGTAAGGCTCAATGTACGATGGGTGATTGTGCGATTCGATTTTGAAGGCGCAGGCCCAGCCATCCCCGACATCAATGATGCCGGCATTTTCTCCCGGGCCCTGCACCACCCGGTCGCTCTGAGTAGGCAGACGCTTCAAATGGACGCGCGAGGATTTATAGGAGCAGTGTTCGCTCCACATGACGCTGTAGATGCCCAGTTCCGTCAGGCTGGGAGTGCGTCCGAGCGCGCCCAGAATGCGCTGATATTCGTCGGCGGTGATGCCATGCTGCGCGAGTAATTCCGGCGTGATCTGTGCCGGTAGAGGGATCGCGGAAGAGGACGCTGGTTTCATTGTTTTCCGGGTAGAGGGACACTTTTATTGTTACATGCCTCACCTGGTTCGTGAGACTCCACTCCCGGCTCAATGGATGAAGAGACCGCGCGTCGACAGCGAGAGGGTCAGGTTCTGTTACACTTTGGAGAGCGTTAGTGGCCAGGATGTCATCCGCTTTCGCCCTCCGCACTGCATCATAGCGTATTTCGGGGAGTGGCTCAGCCTGGTAGAGCACCTGGTTCGGGACCAGGGGGTCGGAGGTTCAAATCCTCTCTCCCCGACCATTCTTTTCAAAGACTTAAAAATCAGAAAAGTCAGCCGTGGGCCGAGGGTTTACAACTTGGGGTTTACATTGACTTGTTGGAGCTTACACCCAAACAGGGAGTCGTCCCCTGAAACTCCCGCCACACGCGCGCCGCTGCCAGACTGACGGCCTCGGCGCGCTCTTCCCACCAGGTTTTGCCGTAGACATTCCGTGTCACGTCGACCGTCGAGTGACCCATATTGTCCCGGGTGACTTCGGGCCGGACGCCAACGCTGCTCATCAGGCTCGCATGCATCGTCCGGAAGCTGCGGAAGTCGACCGTTGACGGCAATCCCAGCTTCTTGATTGTAGCTCCTTGGATCGAAATTCGTAGACAAAAATAGTTCAACAACGCG
>JAJZIF010000531.1 GCA_021810735.1 Acidobacteriota bacterium | reverse complement strand
TGAGTTTCTTTTTGAGGATCGTCTCCTGCGCCGTCCGCGGCAGATGCTGCCAGATTTCATCCGGACCGTAGGGAGCATTCAGCAGGAAAACCGCGCCTGGAGCGGCCGCTTCCAGAACATTCACCCGCTCCAGAAACGAGAATTGATGGCAGGCCACAAAATTCGCCTTGCTGATCAGATACGTGGAGCGAATCGGGTCCGGGCCAAAGCGCAGGTGCGAGGTCGTCACCGAGCCGGACTTCTTCGAGTCGTAGACAAAATATCCCTGCGCGTAATTCGGCGTCTCCTGGCCAATAATTTTGATCGAATTCTTATTCGCTCCCACCGTTCCGTCGGAACCGAGTCCGTAGAACAGGGCGCGCACGGTGCGCGGATCTTCGGTCGAGAAATCGGGATCGTACGCCAGGCTGGTGTGGGTCACGTCGTCCTCGATCCCAACCGTGAAATGGTTCTTCAGGCGCGGCTTTTTCAATTCGTCAAAGACGCCCTTCACCATGGCCGGGGTGAATTCTTTGGAAGAAAGACCATACCGTCCGCCGATGATGCGAGGCTGTTGAGCAAACGGCGCGACGCCGCTCGAGAACGCTTCGCTGAAGGCGGTCACCACATCCTGGTACAGCGGTTCGCCCAGCGCGCCCGGCTCCTTGGCGCGGTCCAGCACGGCGATCGACCGCACCGTTTTCGGCAGCGCGGCCAGAAACGCCTCGGCGGCAAATGGCCGATAGAGATGAACTTTCAGCAGGCCGAGTTTTTCGCCTTGCTGGTTCAGGTGGTCGATGGTCTCTTCCACCGCGCCCGCGCCCGATCCCATCAGAATTATGACGCGATCGGCGTCCGGAGCGCCGACATAATCGAATAAGTGATAGCTGCGCCCAGTCTGCTCGGCAAACCGGTCCATCACATCCTGCACGATGGTGGGGCAGGCCAGATAAAAAGGATTGCAGGCCTCGCGGGCCTGGAAAAATACGTCGGGATTCTGCGCCGTCCCGCGGAGAATCGGCCGGTCGGAACTGAGCGCGCGCTCCCGATGCGCGGAAATATATTTCTCTTCCAGCAGCGCCAGGATCGTCTCATCGGAGATGGCAGTCGCTTTGTTGATCTCGTGCGACGTGCGAAAACCGTCAAAGAAATGGAGGAATGGAATGCGCGCTTCCAGCGTGGCCAGGTGGGCGATCAAAGCCATGTCGCCGGCCTCCTGCACGGAATTCGAGGAAAGCATCGCATAGCCGGTGGAGCGGCAGGCCATCACGTCCGAGTGATCGCCAAAGATCGAAAGCGCGTGCGTGGCCAGAGTGCGGGCCGTGACATGAATGACGTTCGAGGTCAGTTCGCCTGCGATCTTGTACATATTGGGGATCATCAGCAGCAGCCCTTGCGAGGCGGTGAAAGTGGTGCTGAAAGCCCCCGCCTGCAGCGCGCCGTGCATCGCCCCGGCGGCTCCGCCTTCGCTCTGCAATTCTGCAACCACGGGGATCGAGCCCCAGATATTCTTGCGCCCTTCTTCCTTCCACTGATCGGCCAACTCGCCCATCGTGGAGGAAGGCGTAATGGGGTAGATGGCGATCACTTCCGCAAGCCGGTACGCAACCGCTGCCGCGGCTTCATTTCCATCGACAATCACTGTCTTCTGTTCTCTCATTGCCTTCCCTTCGTACTCCACAATTCTGCAACAGCGAATGGCCCTCCTGATGTGAGCCAGATCACACGGCCCCGCAAAAATACGGCGTAAAATTTTTCTTATCGATTCGCGCGAATGCCTGAATCTGTTACGGTAGAGAGTTCGGATAGTATGACAAACAGCCCCTATCTTCCTGTTATCGTGCTGCTGCTGGCAGCCGTCGCCTTTGCCGTCGGACCGCTGGCGCTGGCGTGGGTCTGGGCGTGGAAATTTTCCCCGCGCAAACCCGGTCCAAGCAAAAACGCGATCTACGAGTGCGGCCTGGAATCGAAGGGTGATGCCTGGGTGCAATTCCATCCCGGCTATTACCTGTACGCGATCATTTTCCTTGTGTTTGATGTCGAGGCGGTGTTTCTTCTGCCCTTTGCCGTAGCATTTACCGGACTGACCCTGGGAGCGGGCATTGCCATGCTGGTGTTTCTACTTCTACTGGTGGAAGGCCTGGTCTGGGCCTGGCAGAAAAACGTGTTGATATGGAGTTGAAGAACGTTTCAGGCTGTCGAGCAGTCTCACTAGAGAGAGCACTGAAGGTTGTTTTGCATGGATGAAAATCTGAAATCGGAGTTGCGCAAGCAAGGGATTGTCGCCACCACCCTGCAGGAACTCTACAACTGGGGCCGCAAAAACTCCCTCTGGCCGTTGAATTTCGGCCTCGCCTGCTGCGCCATTGAAATGATTGCCGCCAGTATGGCCCGCTACGACATGGCGCGCTTCGGCGCGGAGGTTTTCCGTCCCTCCCCGCGACAGGCCGACCTGATGATCGTCGCTGGCACCGTCACCAAAAAAATGGCCCCCCAGGTGGTGCGACTCTACAACCAGATGGCCGAGCCGAAATACGTCATCTCCATGGGCGCCTGCGCCATCTCCGGCGGCCCGTTCAAGCAGGGCTACAACGTGCTGAAAGGGATCGATCGCTACATTCCCGTCGATGTGTACATTCCCGGCTGCCCGCCGCGGCCGGAAGCCTTGATCGACGCGCTGATGACCTTGCAGAAAATGATCGATCGACAGCCGCTCACGGGGCCCGATAGGCCCCGCCATTTGCAGGCGGATGCGCCCAGCGAATTTATCGTGCCGGAATTTGGCGCGCATGACCTCGATCCATCGCAAAATCCCGAGGTATGGCAAGCTCCTTTAGTGAACATCTCTTTGGCAGGGACGGATGACGCTGGAAACGATTAAGTCCGAGATTGAAGCGAACGTTCCCGGCTGCGTGCTGGAAATAGTCTCGAACCCCAGCCCGTCGGGCCAGCATTCCCTGCGGATCGATCCCGCGCGTGCAGTCGCCATTGCCACATTTTTGCGCGACGCCGAACCTCTTCGCCTCGACTACTGCTCCAACGTCACCGGCGTCGATTGGCCTGGCAAGGAAATTTCAGAAAAAGTGAAAATCAAAAAGCTTGTCGACGGCGTAGAGCAAGAGGTCGAGGAAGTCAGGAAGACCCAGACCCTCGGCCATCT
>JAJZIF010000530.1 GCA_021810735.1 Acidobacteriota bacterium | reverse complement strand
GAACATGCTCCAAATGCCGTGGCGCAGGTGAAAGCCAAGCAAAATGATCGCGAAGATATACCAGGCCGAAACCCACCAGACCTGAAAGCCCGACACCAGGTTCTGGTAGACGTCGCCCTCGACGAATCTGGCCTCGGGATGGATATACCCGGCGGTAAACTGCAACAGGTGAAAGATGATGAAGGCCAGAACGATGGGGCCGCTCCAGTACATGGTGCGCGAGGCGTAGGAGGAGTTGATGGCCTCTTTGCGGGAGTAGCCGATGGGCCGCGCCCTTTTACTGCGGAGCGCCAATTGAATCGTCGCGGTAATGTGCAGAACGATCGCGAGTATCAGAGTGATGCGCACGATCCAGAGCACTTCGCCGATGCTGTGCAAAAAGTGGCCGTAAGCGTTGATCTTTTCCGGGCCTTCAAATACCTGTAGATTGCCCAGCAAATGGCCAATCACGAAGAGGAACATCATAGCGCCGGTGACAGCCATGACGACCTTCTTGCCATTCGTCGACTGCCAGAAAGTTACAATCCGATTCTGCTGCGAGCTAACCTCAGCCGCACTGGTTGCTGCGCTCATTTGTTTTTTCCAGCCTTGTCGAGGTGAATCATCAAAATTCGAACCTGTGCCTTCGTCGAAGCCTCAGCCTGCGCGCGTTCCGTCCAGCATTTGAAATGGATGCGCGGCGCACGCGATGGATGCGAGCCAGTACCGAGTCCCGTCCATACGGCCGGCCGCCGAACTTGCCCGCGCGGAAGAGCCGATTGGCGAACATGCAAAGGCTGTGGAAGGATCACCCACCATTATTGGAGCGCAACGGGCGAGAGTCAAGGAGGGCACGGGTGATCGTCGGGCGACTTTCGATGGAGACAATCATTCCTTGGCCGGAACGAGGTGGCGCAATTCGGCGAATGGACGAACGAAGTCCCGCTCCGGTCTCTCAAAACAAGAGAAGCCGAAGCGGGACTCGAAGGACGTTTCCAAGGGAAACTACTCTGACGAAAAATGCGTTGCAGTCTCGCAATCGTAGCGCATCGCTAATGGTTAAACGGGCCCTACATTGCTGAATTCGCCCTTGTCGTCTTTTCGTTCCCGATTGATGCCGCGCTCGGCGGCTTTGTTGGCTTCGCGTTCCACACGCTGATGCGCTTTCTCAGCTTCATTGCTCGCCGTTCCACGTTCTGCCAGGGTTGTCGCGGGGGTGTTCTTGTTCAGATCATGCAAGTCGGTCATTATTTTTTCCTCTATCAAATAGAGGATGGCGGGAACTGAAGGGCGGGTTGTCCGGATTTTCTGTCGTCTGGACCTACCGCCCCCTCATATGCGTTACTGACAGCCGGTAAATGCAATCGTGGCGGCGTTTCCAGATGCAGCCGTCAGTGGTCCACCCGCAGTGGTGGTAATGACTTTCATTTCGGGGGACGAACAGTCGAGCGTGCCTCCCGATCCAGGAACTTCCGCCTCGGCATCGACCGCGTAGTTGACCGGCGTGGAAGCGGATTGACTGAACTGAGATCCGCTCGCCTGGTATGTCTCGACGTTGGGCCATACCGACGGAACATACAACGCATAGTTGACGCAATCGACGTTTGCGGCGCAGCTTCCGCCCGGCGCGGTCGTGTAGGTTCCATCCGGACTATACGCAGTCGAAGCCCCAGTTATCCCTGTCATGGGAAGCTGAGGCACTGTGATCGTCGGTCCATTGCCGGGAAGCTGCTGGAGCGCGGCAAGCTGCAAGTCCGCAGCGGTGCCGGCTGGCGGCGCAGCGCCATTTTGCGTGGTCACCAGTCCGTTCAGTAAAGACTCCTGCGTATTGGGCACCAGCGCTATGTTTCCCGTCGTTTGCCCCGGCTGGATGCTCAACACCACGCCCGCGGAATAGGCGACTCCAGGCACGGTACCGTTCGCAAGGGTTGCCGGGCCTACAGCGACAATGTCGTACGTGCCGGCGGGGAGCGGGCAGAAGACGAAATTGCCATTGGAATCCGTTAGGGTGCTCATCATGATGCGGTCGATGCCGTTCGCATCCTTTTGCTCCGCGGCAACGACCACTGGCCCGCTGGTAATCGGTTTCCCCCCGAGCGAGCTGACCACCGTTCCATTGATCGACGTGGATGTCGTGCTCATTTCGCCCGCATGGAGAACTGGCTTCAGCCGGTATGTCCCGTTCCCTTCCTGAATGATGGAGGAACAAGTGTTGAAGTCGATATCCAGGTCCTCTGTCTGACCCGCCGCCACCGTGAATTGCCCATTCGCAATTTGCCCGGAGGGAATTTTCAATCCAGTCTGCGCTTCGCTGGAAAGCGCCAGATCATGCGCAGTGCCATTCGACGTAACTACGCAATTGGCATAGTTTCCGCATTGATTATTGGCGATGGAAGCGCCTTGCGAATCGGGGGCGAGAATGATTCTGATCTGCTGGTAATTTCCGGCTTGTAGCTCTACCTTGGAACCCAGCATGGCGAGGAAACATTGACCGCCAGCCGGCCCTAGCAGATTGACCTGCATGGGAGACGAGGCGAGATTGGGAGTGAGGTCGACAAAGCTGGGATCATTGGCTGGGGCGTTCGCATTGGTGCTGGCCTTTACATCCGTGATGGTGACGTAGACCGCCTTGTATGGCCCGTTTGGCGCCTGGCAGGTTGCCGGATCGCTCAAACTCACACTCACAGCCGCTGCTTGCGTACTAGTGGCTGAAGATCCGCCCGAACTGCAACCGATCGCAATAAGACCGGCAATTGCCATTCCAACAACAAGGGAAAAAACTTTCCGCATAGAACGCCTCCTAAAAATTCATCGGGTGAAGTCTACCCAGCATAGATGCCAGGATTATAAAAATGGAATCAACCCCCGCTCGATTTTCTTTTTCTGAACCAACTTATTCACCTTATTCAACTATTCAACGCGGTGGTTACGCTTGTAACTTAGCCGGGACTTTCAGAGATTGCGAGATGCAGCATAAGTTGTCGATTGAAAGTATGTCAATTGCCAGCATCTATGGGCCGTTCCAATAAGTTGAATAGATGATTGAATAGATCAATTGGGAGAAGTACAGGGCATCTGGAATTTTTCCGCGATTTCAAAGAATGAACGCTACTGCAACCGGACACGCGGCCAGTATCCCGCAACCAGTCTCACTTATAAACAGATTG
>JAJZIF010000529.1 GCA_021810735.1 Acidobacteriota bacterium | reverse complement strand
CTGCAAGAAGCGATTGCGCTGCTCGACGGGATCGTTCAATTCGCTGAAGGCGTTGCCGAGCTCGAAGCCGCCAATATAAAACTCGAAGCGTTCCACCCAGTCCGGCTCATCCGGTTTCTGCTTGGACAGTGGAGAAACGGCCAGGGGGAAGTCATAGATAATGGTGGGTTCAATGAGGTGGTCTTCCGCCACTGCCTCGAAAATGTACGAGATGTTATTTCCGGTCGGGGCGTTTTGATCGAATTCCACATGACTGTGGCCAGCATGAAGCCGCCTGGCTATCTCTGAAACACGCTCTGCGCTTGAAAAATCGCTCATTTCTGGCTTTTCGCCTGCACCTGCAGGCCAGAAGTGTAGGATCGCTTCGCGCATGGTGAATCTCTGCCACTGGCTGAGATCGATCTCGACATCATTGAAGACGGTTTTGGTGGTGCCGTTCACTTCCATTGCGACGTAGGGGATCAACTCTTCCGTCAGGTCCATCAGGTCGTGGTAATTCGCGTAAGCCTGATAGAACTCCAGCATGGTGAACTCAGGATTGTGCTGCGTGGAAATTCCTTCATTGCGAAAGTTGCGGTTGATCTCATACACGCGGTCGAGTCCGCCGACCACCAGCCGCTTTAGATACAGTTCCGGCGCGATGCGCAGGAACAGATCGATGTCGAGCGCGTTGTGGTGCGTGGTGAACGGCTTGGCCGCTGCGCCGCCCGCGATGGGCTGCATCATCGGCGTTTCCACTTCCAGAAATCCGCGCTCGTCGAAAAATTTGCGCATGGCGCGCAGGACCGCGGCGCGCTTGACGAAGACTTCGCGCACGTCGGCATTCATGAACAGATCGACGTAGCGCTGGCGATAGCGCAGCTCCACATCCGCCAGGCCATGATATTTTTCCGGCAGCGGCAGCATGGCTTTCGAAAGAAATGTCAGCGTGTCGACGTGGACCGTCAGCTCGCCGGTGCGGGTGCGGAAGAGATAGCCGGAGACGCCGATGTGGTCGCCCATATCGAGCAGCTTGTAGAGCTGAAAGCCGGGCTCGCCGACGGCATCCAGGCGCACGTAAATTTGCAGGCGCTCACCATTTTGTTGCAGCACGGCGAAGCCGGCCTTGCCTTGCGCGCGGATGGCCATGATGCGTCCGGCCACGGCAACGGAGACGCGATTTTGCTCCAGCGTCTCGCTGGTCGCGGTGTCGTATTCGGCGCGAATGGCCGCGAGCGTGTGGGTGGCTGCGAAGCTGTTGGGATAGACCGGATGGCCGAGGGCCTCGATCTGCTTGAGCTTTTCGCGGCGAAGATCGAAGACGCTTTGTTCAAATTCCGATTCGTACACGCAATTTTTCCTTTGGTGACAGGGCTGCTGGATTCATTGCCAGTATAGATGTTGCGCCGGTTTGTCTCAGGAGTTACGCGCCGCTACTTCATGGAATTGCGCAGGTTCACCAGTCGCGGGCGGATGGGAGAGAAACTCATACTCGCGCAAAGCTGCGGACTCGACCGCGAATCGAGATATGGGTGGGCTGCGAAGGTCCCACCTGAAACAAATCGTTTGCCTTCTTCCGCGGTTGTTGTAGGCTTGGCAAGGGATCGCCGAAACAGCGCGGCGATCCCGGAGAACAGACATGCCGCCGCCCGACAATCCGCAATCCAATCGCAAAACCGCCCTGCGCGAGTTGGTGCAGGCAGAAACCATCCTGCAGATTGCGCTGGTGCTGCCGCTTGCGACCATTATTGGCTGGGCCATCGGCGACTTCCTGGACCACAAGCTGCATCAATCCTGGATCGCCATGCTGGGCCTCGCGTTTGGGATTGCGGCGGGATTTATCCAGGTCATTCGCATGGCGAACCTTGCAAATCGCAGCAACGATGCCAAATGACCACGCAGACGAACATACCGACCCTAGGCAATGAAAACACACCGCCGGGCAAGCTCGATCCGCCGCCCGCGCCGGCCCCAGTCCAGTTCAATGAAGAGGACATTCGCCGTACGCTGCGCCGCGCACTACGGCTGGCCGCCGCGGTTGCGCTGGTGGCGACGCCGATTTTGTGGGCGTGGCTGGGCTGGCGAAGCTGGCTGACATTTGTGATTGGCGTGGCGATTTCAGCTACTGGGCTTGTGGAGTGGCTGCAGTTGCTTTCCGCCATGATGTCTCGGATGGAGGAAGGGCGCACCCCGGTTCCCATGGGCCGCGTGCTGATCATGTTTTTCCTGCGTTTGGCAGTAGCGGGAGTGCTCTTATATGCTAGTCTAAACAGTTTGCACGGCTCAATTTATGCCTTGCTGGCCGGACTGGCAGTGTCTTTGCTCGCCCTGTCGGTGGAGTCCATCCGCCTGATGGCGCGAACGGGACCATGAAATCTGGGCCGTCGAATTTTCCTTCAAGCCTTTAGACTGAAGAGAACCTGAAAAGAAAGCACGAACCATGCCGCTCCAACATTTCTTTGCACAAATCCTGAACCACCTATTGGCGGGTCCCGTCACGGCTCTGATGAATTGGATCGGCCATCCGCCGATCAATCCGGCGGCGCCGATCGATGGCACCTTCACCATGGAGCTGTTGGGATTTCTGCTGCTCTTGATTTTCTTCATTCTGGTTCGGCTGACGCTGGAAGTGGAGAAGCCGGGCGTGCCGCAGCAGCTGGCGGAGATGACACAAGAGTTTGTCACCGGTCAGACCGAGCCGATCATCGGGGAAAAGTACAAAGTGTATCTGCCGTTTCTGACGGCGCTTTTGCTGTTCGTCCTGGTCAACAATCTGATTGGCCTGCTGCCCGATGTCGACACTCCCACCTCCAGCCCGGTGGTGCCGCTGGGTCTGGCGCTATTGACCTTTGCCTATTACCATTGGCAGGGCCTGAAGGCGCACAAGGTTGGATACATCAAGCAGTTTCTTGGGCCGCTGTGGTGGATTGCGCCGCTGATGCTGCCGATTGAATTAATTTCCCATCTCGCGCGCATCCTGTCGCTCACCATTCGTCTATTTGCCAACATGTTCGCCAGCGATCTGTTGATTCTCATCTTTTTCGCGCTGTTTCCCATCGCGCTGCCGGTTATCTTTATTGGACTGCATCTGGGCGTTTCGCTGATTCAGGCCTATGTTTTCATGCTGCTCGCAACCATCTACATTGGAAATGCCATTGCGCACGAGCACTGAG
>JAJZIF010000528.1 GCA_021810735.1 Acidobacteriota bacterium | reverse complement strand
CAGCTGTCACCAGGCGGTGCTAACCCCAATTTTTTTTGAAGTACAGCCGGTCGTCGTTCGGCATCCGTACCGATGCTTCTCTAAAGTGATCCATCATCCCAGCAGTGAAAGCCGAAACAGAGGAAAATATTTGTATGGTCCTCGAAACCTTTCCCGTCGGCATGCTGCAATGCAACTGCACGCTGCTTGGCGACGAAACAACCGGCGAAGCCATGGTCATTGACCCCGGCGATAATGTGCCGGAAATCCTCTCGCGGCTTGCTGCCCACCGCCTTACCCTCAAGCAGATCGTCGTAACCCATGCGCACATCGATCATGTTGGTGGAGCACTCCAGCTCAAGCGCGCGACCGGCGCACCCATCCTGCTCAACCAGAATGACTTACCGCTACTCCGCCTGATGGACGTACAGGCCGGATGGCTGGGGATCACCACGCCTGAGGTGGCGCCTCCGGATGAGAGCGCCGAGCACGGCATGACGCTCGGAATCTCTGGACATCCCGCCGAAGTCATTCACACTCCCGGCCATACGCCGGGCAGTATTTGCCTTTACTTCGCCCCGGACCACCTGCTGCTGGCCGGAGACACGCTCTTCGCGGGCTCCATCGGCCGCACAGACCTGCCGGGTGGCGACGGGCGCCAAATTTTGCGTTCCATTCATGATCGCCTCCTGGTGCTGCCAGACGACCTGCGTGTCATCCCAGGCCACGGCCCGGAAACCACTCTCGGCCACGAGCGGAAGACCAACCCGTTCCTGGTGGCCAGATAGCCTCAATCCCATAAACTTGTCTTATGGCAGTAAGAAAAGAATGGACAGAATGGCACCTTACGCCGCGTGGATGGGAACGCGGGGCAACACGCGTCCATGGCAGAGGCAACGACTGGGCCGCAGAACCAGAGGACCGGGTGGCAAGCTGGGTGTATTCCGAGACTGAAACCAGCGTCGGTGTGCGCAGGCATGCCGAACCCACGTGGGACAACAAAGTTCCCTCGCAGATCAATGAACTGCTGACCCGCTTTGGACCCTGTCCTGAGAGGTTATAGAGATCTGCGCCTACTCGGCCACGACCTGGGTCGATTCCGGCACTGAGGACAGCCCGAAACCCAGCGTCAGAACCACCAGCAGAACGGCTCCCGCAGCCGGCACCATCAACCCCAGGCGTAGAGAATGGGCCGAGCTCGAAACGATACCCGTGATCCATGGCAGGATGGCCCCGCCAAAGCCCGAAACCGTAAAAACCCAGCCGGTATGCTTCGATTCGCCGGCGCGCTCCATGAACAATGCCAGCACCAGTGGGTAAATCGGGCCGAGTGAAAAGCCCGTCCAAACGGCGCCTGCGAGCAGCAGCCACGGCGAGTGTGCCCACACCAGCATCACCACGCCCGCAACCAGGGAAAATACCGACAGCCGAAACAAGCGCGCATCTGTCATGTGGTTGAGAAGGACCGGCGCCACCCCACGCCCCGCCAGCAGCGCTCCCCAGAAACACGCAGTGGCAAGGCTGCTGCTCGTAAAGCTCCAGTCCACTGCCCGTAATCCAAAGGTAGTCATCCAATTTCCAACATCGGTCTCGATGCCAACATACAGAAATCCCGCAATCGCGAAAATGACGACCGTGGAGATCGCCGTATCAAGCACCCGCATCCTCCCCCGCACCTGGGGCGGAGCCTCGAATCGCTCCAGAAGCGGCAGCACGGCGAATGGTCCCGAAATCAACGCCACGGCGATGCCGAGCCCCGCTGCCGTCACATGGCCGTGGATCTTGGCCAGTGCCAACGGGCATAGGGTGGAACCGATGCTCCAGCAGAAATTCAGAAACGAGAGTGCCGCTCCGCGCCGCTCGGGATACATCCGTCCCACCAAAAGGCTGGTCGAGGTCATGGCCATTCCCAGTCCAACGCCGTAGATCGCAATGGCGGCGATCCCCATCTGACGCGGAGCAGCCACAAGCATGGCTCCGGCCACGGGAATCAGCAAATAACCAATCGCCAGGGTGCGGGGAAAACGGCGCCGGACAAATAGTGCACCAGACGAACTCCCTGCAAACAGGGTCAGAAGGAGGGTTCCCGACTGGCTGTCGGTCAGATGGAACTCGGCTGCAATCCGCGGTAGCACTGCACCCAGCAGTACGGTCATGGCCCCGGTACTCAGAAAGCCCAGGTAGAGCAGGAAAATGGGAAGCCGCGGACGGTATTTCAGAAGAGATGCCACCCTGAAATTAAACAACAGCCCGGGTTGACCTGGCTCTCTGCTTCGACGCATACCGTGAAACATCGGGGCTGGGCCCGCTGGACTCGCGCACCATGAGCTGAGGCTTCACGGCAATCTCAGGACGTGGCGTCATCGAGGAGTGGATCTGGCTGAGCAGTGTTTCTGCAGCCAGCTTGCCCATATGGTGCAACGGCTGCCTCACGGTGGTCAGGCTCGGCGTCTGAAAGGCGGCATGCTCAATATCGTCAAAGCCAACAACGGAAACATCTTCGGGAATGCGCAGTCCGGCCTCCCGAATGGCGCGCATCGCGCCGATGGCCGCCATATCGTTGAAACAAAAGATCGCCGTGAAATGTCGCCCTCTTTGCAACAGCCTGCGTACCGGCGGGTAGCCCAATTCCGGCGAACTGATGTCGCGCTCCAGGTGAATCGTCAGTTCAGGACTTACATGAAGGCCAAGCTTAGCCGCGCTCGCCACGGTGCTCGTCCAGCGAATCTCCGAGTCAGAGCTGTATGGCTGGCCCCGCATAAAGGCAATCTCGCGATGGCCAAGCTGATACAGGTGCTTGAGCGCCAGTTCCGCCGCGCGGTGGTGGTCCAGCACCACGTTGGTGATACCCGGCATGGTTTTGTGGCCGGCCACGGCAACTGCGGGAACGGGAAGGTCGTGTTCCAGATGGGTATCGATCGCGATAATTCCCTCGGCCCCGCGCCCCAGGAACATGCGGGGGTATTGCTCAATGAGATCAGTGCGGTGCCGATGGTGAGCGATGAAATAGAAGTAGTCGTTCTCAAGCAGGTAGTCCCCGATTCCGGTCATCACCTCAGTGTGATAGCCGTCGGAGAGCACCGGCACGAGAATCCCGATGGTCTGCGTGCGGCGGTTCCGCAGCGACCGGGCTACAAAGCTGGGCTGGTATTTGAACTTCCGCGCCGCCTCGCGAATACGCTCGCG